>JAMOAF010000275.1 GCA_023621895.1 Planctomycetota bacterium | reverse complement strand
AGCGCCGCGTCGCCGACGGATTCCAGGATCTCTTGCTCACGTCCCGCACGCCAGACTCGAACGCTTCCGCGACTGGTGGCCGTGAGGGTCGTCATATCCGCTGCCAGGCTCAGGCCGCTAATCGACTGATCGGGCCACTTGAGCACCAGGCGCTCCTGCCAGGTCGTGGTGTCCCACAGACGGACCGCGCCGTCCTCGCCCGCCGTTGTCAGGAGCTTTCCGTCCGAGGAGAACGCCACACAAGTTACGCTGCGGCGGTGTCCCTCCAAAGTGACTACTTCGCGCCACGTGCCCACCTCCCAGACACGGGCTTTTCCGCCACCGGCGGCCTGAAAATAATCGCTGCCGGCGGCGGCCAGAAGCTTGCCGTCCGGGGAGAAGGCGACGCCCGGGTTGTTGAAAGTCCACCGGAAGGCGGCCTGTTTACGCTGCGAGGGAATATCCCAAACTCGCACTTCCCCGTACTTCGCCTTCGTCAGGGTGAAGCCCGCTCGCGACGGCTTGGTCTCCCGGAACGCTCGCGTTCCGACGGCTAGCCTCTTGCCGTCGGGAGCGAAGACCAGCGACATGACCTCGGAAACATGGCCCGTCAGAGTGCCGCACAGCTTGCCGCTCGGCACGTCCCAAAGCCTGACCTCGTTGCCAGCGCCGCCGGCCAAGGTCACGCCATCGGGAGAGAATACCAGCACAAAGCAGGGCGCGCCCGGCGGGCTGTCCAAGCTACGGTGCTGCTTCTTTTCGGTGTCCCACAGCCTCACCTCCACCGGCTTGCCGCCCTCGTAGAGGGCAACCGCCAAGGTCTTACCGCCCGCGGCCAGGGCCAGCGCGGTGATGCTGCCAGCCGACGTGGAGAAACTGGCAGTCTCGTGGGCCGTGGTCGTGACCGAAAGACTTACGCTGCCGTCGGCACGCGCGGTTGCCATGGTCTTCCCGTCCGGGGAGAAGGCGATCAGTGACGGCTTCGAGCCCGCTGCCGGCGGATCGCCGCGCACCTCTCCTTCGGGCTCGGATGTAAGATCCCACATCCTGAGCGAACCGTCGCGACCGGCCGAAGCGAGCGTCTTGCCGTCGGGCGAGAACGCCACCCACCAGACCCAGTCGAGGTGCCCCTTCAGGACCCGCCGCTCCTGGCCGGTGGCAATGTCCCAGAGCCTGACCATCTGGTCGTGTGCGCCGGTTGCCACGGTTTTGCCATCGGGCGAGAAGGCGAGGCTGTTTCCGCCAGCCTTGGGGATGCATAGCCGTTCCTCTCCGGTGGCGGCATCCAGCAGCGTGACACCCCCCATGCCCGCGGCAAGCGTCTTGCCGTCGGGAGAGAAGGCGACTCCATAGCACCCGGACCCGGGACATATCTCGCGCTTCTTCCAATCGGCGCAATCCCAGAGCGACACGCCACCCGAGCTTCCCCCCCCCCCCAAGCCGCGGCCAACCTCTTGCCGTCGGGCGAGAAGACGACGCCGCGGACCATGCACTTGGGCTGCTCCCGTGTCATCAGCAGATTGCGCGTGGCGAGGTCCCAAACCCTGACGGCGCTGTCGCCCGCCTCGTCGAAAGTCGGACCGTTCGCGGTGGCCAGCCACTTGGAGTCGGGTGAGAAGGCCATTGCGTGAACGCCCCCGATCTGGCGGTCCAACTTGGCCTCCACCTGCCACTTGGCAGTGCCCAGAAGCTCGACCCTTCCATCGCAATAGCCAACGGCCAGCGACTTTCCATCCGGCGAGAACGCGACGGAACGGGGACCGATAGCGGGGCGTCGAAACCTGTGGAGAACCTGTCCCGTAGTTGCGTTGTAGACGCGGACCTCATCAACCCCGCCCACCGTGGCTAGTCTCTTGCCGTCAGGGGAGAAGGCGACTTGCATCACCATGGCTCCGTGCCATAGACAGATTCGCTCTCTGTGGCAAAGACCCCAGAGGTAGTACCAGTCGAAGGATTGCATGTCTTCGGCGCCCGCTGATGGCAAGTACTTGTTGAGCAGTGCGGAGGCCCACTCGACGTGCCCCTCTTCCCACGACTGATACGTGATTTTCATATGGGCCGCATACAGATGGCGCTGCGTCGTGCGCTCGCGCTCCTCGGCCAGTTCCTGCTGCCGTTTCGCCAAGGCCTCTTGTCGCTCGGCGATCTGGCGCTGCTCGTCGGCCAACCCTCGAGCCACTTTTTCACTACTGTACGCCCCCGCAATTAGCAGGGTGCTGACGCCCAAGCCTGCAACGGCGATTACCAGGATCACCGCGGCTGCCCAAACCACCGGCCGATGCCGCCGAGCCCATTTCGCCACGCGGTCGCCGACTGTCGGCGGCCGGGCCTGGACCGGCTCGTCGCTGAGATAACGCTCGATGTCCCGGGCGAAATCGGCGGCCGACCCATAGCGCCGCGTGCGGTCCTTCTCCAATGCCTTCATCACGATCCAGTCGAGGTCGCCGCGGAGCAGGCGACTGAGGCGCCGGGCGTCCACGCCGCGATGCGCGGTGATGGTCGAGAGCGCCTCCGACTCCAGCGTGCTCAGGCGGTGGCTCGGCCGGGGCGGCTCTTCCTCGCGGATCACGCGGCGGACTTCGTCCAAACCGGCCTCGTGGAGCCGCTCCCGATCAAACGGCGTGCGGCCGCTCAAGAGCTCGTAGAGCAGCACGCCCAGCGAGTAGACGTCGCTTCGCGTGTCGACGTCCAATCCACTCATCTCGGCCTGCTCCGGACTCATGTACAGCGGCGTGCCGACCATTTGGCCGTGGCCCGTGAAGAGCGCCGTCTCGGCAAGCTGCTGGCGGACGACCTTGGCGATTCCGAAGTCGATGATCTTGGGCACGGGCACGCCGTCGTGCAGCGCGACCAGGATGTTGGACGGCTTGACGTC
>JAMOAF010001050.1 GCA_023621895.1 Planctomycetota bacterium | reverse complement strand
CGGATCGCCCACCTGATCAATCTGGTCGGCCTCGATCTGGCCAAGCGGCGGCAGCTCAAGGAATACTCCAAGGGAATGACCCGGCGAATCGGCCTGGCCCAGGCCCTGATCAACGACCCCGAACTGATCCTCCTGGACGAGCCCACCAGCGGGCTCGATCCGATCGGCACGCGGAACATGAAGGACTTGATCCTCGACCTGCGGGCGCAGGGCAAGACGATCGTCCTCTGTAGCCACCTGCTGGCCGACGTGCAGGACGTCTGCGACCGGATCGGCATTCTCTACCAGGGTGAGTTGCAGGAACTCGGACGAGTGGACAGCCTGCTGGCAATCCAGGATGTGACCGAGATTCGCGCCTCGGGGTTGGGCGCGGCGGCGGAGGCGGAGATCAGGCAGGTCGTCGACCGGCACCAGGGGAAGGTGCTCAGCGTGGGGCATCCCACGACTACGCTGGAAGAGCTGTTCTTGAAGATCATTGCCGAAAGCGAAGCCCATCCGGGTCGCCGTGTCCGCGGCGGGGGGGATGGCAATGGTTCTTGAAAAAGAAATCCCGCGTTTCCTGGAGTGGATTGGCGGGGCGGCGCTCCAGTGGTGCATCGTCCTCGGCGTCCTCGTTGCCCTCGGCCTTGGCTTCGGCCTGCTGGTGTCGATCATCCGCCGCGGGCCGGTGCGGGGCACCGCCTCCCTGTTTCGCGTGGCCTGGTCGGCTTTGGCCGACGTCTTCCTGATGTCGCCTCGGCGAATCAGCGCGCTGGCATGGCTCGCCGTCAAGGAATCGATTCGCAAGAAAGTCGTGGTCGCCGTCGGGATTTTCATCATGGTCTTGATGCTGGCCGGATGGTTTCTCGATCCGGCAAGTGAGGATCCCGGCCGGCTCTACTTGAGCTTCGTGATGAGCACGACGAGCTACCTGGTCCTGCTGCTGGCGTTGTTCTTGAGCGTTTTCAGCCTGCCGGGCGATCTGAAAAACAAGACCCTTCACACGGTCGTAACCAAGCCGGTCCGGCACAGCGAGATCGTTCTCGGCCGGATTGTGGGCTTCACGGCGGTCTGCACGTTCCTGCTGGCGGTGATGGCCGTGCTGAGTTACCTGTTCGTCGTTCGAGGCCTCGCCCACGAGCACGTTCTGATGGCGGCCGACATGACCCCGCGCGACGCGAAGGCCGCCGCTCGCGGCGAGGCGGTCACGCTGGTCGGCAAGACGAGCAAGCAGCACGGCCACAGCCATGAGGTCGTGGTCGATCCGTCGGGGGCGACGCGGACCCGGTTGGAGCACGGCCACACCCATACGGTCGTTGTGGACAATTCCGGCCCCGAGACGCGGTATCGCGTCGGGCCGCCGGAGGGGGTCCTCGTGGCGAGAGTCCCGATTCGCGGCAAGCTGCGTTTTCGCGACACCGAGGGAAGGGACAAGAAGGAAGGAATCAACGTCGGCGATGAATGGACCTACCGGAGTTATATCCAAGGGGGCACGCCCGCAGCCGCGATCTGGAGCTTCGAGAAGCTCCGCCCGGGGCAGTTTCCGGATGACCAGTTGCCGATCGAGATGACGCTGGGCGTCTTTCGGACGCACAAGGGCGAGATCACCCGGACCGTGCTCGGCGGCCTTTCGCTGCGGAACCCCGACACGGGCTTGACCGTCGAGGTGGAGATTTTCGAGTCCAAGGAATTCGTCGCCCAGCGGCTCTGGGTGCCGAAGCAGATCGTCAAGTACTCCAACCGCCAGGTGATCAGCCGGCAGGAGGAGACCGCCGAGGGGCTGAAAATGACGCCCCCGCCGGAACAACTGGACCTGAACCTGGCGCAGAAAACCGAGTTCGACCTGTTCGAGGACCTTGTCACACCCGACGGCCGGTTGGAAATCTGGCTGCAATGCCTCGAGCCTGGCCAGCACTTCGGGGCCGCGCAGCCGGACCTTTATCTCCGCGCCGCCGACGCTTCGGTGCCGCTGAACTTCGTCAAGGGTTTCTACGGAATCTGGTTGCAGGTGCTCGTGCTGACGAGCTTTGGCGTGATGTTCAGCACGTTTCTCAGCGGGGCGGTGGCGATGCTGGCGACGATCGGCGTGTTGATCGCCGGTTTCTTCACGGACTTCATGGCCGCGCTGGGCCGCGGCGAGATGATCGGCGGCGGTCCAATCGAGTCGTTCCGGCGGCTGGTGACGCAGGACAACATGATGAGCGACATGACGCCGGGATTGACGACCGACGTGATCAAGCTCGCCGACCGGATTGTCGAGCCGGCGCTGCGGGTGGCCGCTTCGCTGCTGCCTCCGTTCGGCGAGTTCAGTTGCGCCAATTTCGTCGCGAACGGTTTCAACATTCCCCCCGATTTTGTTTTCACGCGGACGGTCACGGCGCTGGCTTTCCTGGCGCCGCTGTTCGTGATCGGGTATCTGTTCATGAGAAATCGGGAGGTGGCCCGATGAGTTCGCAGCGCGCGTTTGCTTTGAAAATCGCCTATATCGTGGCGATAGGCCTGTTGCTGATCCCGCTGTTCCTCCTGGCACGCCCCTCGAGCGCGGACCGCACGGGGGGAAAGCTCTCGCAGCTCCGCGCCGCCGAAGGGCTGAGCGAAGCCGAGTTGGGCGAAATCGATCCGGCCAGCGAGGCAATGAAGCTCAGCACGTTCGGTATGCGCGGCGTGGCCACCGCCGTCCTCTGGCTGAAGTCCAACGACTACAAAAAGAAGAAGGACTGGACGAATTTTGCCGCCGCGCTCAACCAGATCATCCGCCTCGAGCCGCATTTCGCCTCCGTCTGGCAGCACCAGGCGTGGAACATCGCCTATAACGTCTCCGTCGAATTCGACGACTACCGCGAACGCTACCGGTGGGTCATCAAGGGAATCGAATT
>JAMOAF010000150.1 GCA_023621895.1 Planctomycetota bacterium | reverse complement strand
TCTCCAGGCCCTCCCGGCCGCCGACCTTAACGGGACTGGTTTGAATGTCGGCTGAGAATATCCCTCTGCTCCCCTTCATCACCGCGGAGAACTCTTCGAGGTATTTCCGGTAGTCTTGCAGGAACTGCCGGGCGTTGTCGGTTCCCATGACGACGATCATCCGGCTGTAGAGCGTGTCTTCGGGTGCGCCCGCGGCAAGCATCATCGACATCGATTGGATTCTGCCGAGGATCGGGCCGGCCACGTCGAGCATCCTCGCCGCCTCCCGGTCGCTGACGCCGTAGAGCTTGGGCGCGGCGGCCATCACCTCGACGGAGAACTGCATCATCAGGTCGGCCATGGCGCGGTTGAACACCCCGCCGCCGGCGGCGACAAACGGCACGTCGGGCATCCCGGCCAAGAAGTCTCCGGTCGGCTCGCTGGCCTTGAGGCAACCGGCCAGCTTGCCCGCTGGCGGAAATCGCTTGCGGACCTGGAGCTTCAGATCGCCGGAGGCCTGGAGATCGAGACCGATGGCAACCACCTCGACCTCCTCGCCGATGAGGGCGAAGGCTTTCTTGTAGACGCCGAGAATCTCGGCCGTGCCCAGCTCGTCTTTGCCCTGTTCCTTGATGGCTTGCTGCGCAACGGCCACGCCCTCGATGAGCTTTTCGCAAAGCGTCGAGAGGCCCGTGTCGGTGATCACCAGGGCGATGTCGCGCCTTTCGATCCAGCCCAGGTCTTCGCCCAAGCGATCAAGTACGCTGGCAGGCTTGCCGAAGGCCGTTTCGAGAACCTCCTTGCTGTCCGCGGGAACGAGGAACGCAAACCCCCGCCGCTCCTTTGCAACGATTGTGCCCAGCGGGAACTGGATCTCCGCCGCGCCCTCCTTGGCCTCCGCTCCCAGGGCCTTCGTGAATTCCGCAAAATCCTTGACCGGCACGATCGCAACGGGAACCGGTTTGCCGCTCTCTTCCGGCCCTCCGACCAGGGCCACGGCGACAGAGTTGTCGGTTTCGCTCAGGCCGGCGAGTCGTTTTTGGCCCGTCAATGCGGGCGGAATAGGGATTCCAAGCATCTTGCCAAGAGGCCCCAGCTTGTCAGTGGTCGAGTCAAGCCGGGGAACGACGACAAATCCGAGAGCGTCCGCCGGAATCTGCTTGAGCGTCTCCGCCCCCGCACAGGGGCGTGTGCCCGCGACGGTCGAAACCGCCGCCAGGATCAAGACAATGGTTCGCAACATCTTGGTTTCCTCGCTAGATACAGTCAACCGAAAGTTGTCAGTCGAAAGACGCCTGCCGGGGCGGCACTGTCTTGGCTGGCCGGTTTTCACCTGTGACCTGTTGATGCCAGATATTCGCTCGTGCCGGCTGATTCTTGTCCTGTTTAGCATGTGCCGACGATCACCGGGAGTACATCACCCCCGAAAGGGTTAATAAAACCACCGTAAACGAGATTCGGGTTCGCGGTCTTGTGACAAGGTTCAAGGTCCAGACTCCCTCCGGTCCAGTGCTCCCAACCCAAGGCGGTTGCGTATAATCCTGCAAAGCAAACGCGCCGGCCCGCGGCAACCGGTCGCCGGGGCGGCATCCCCCGTCGCCCTCCGACACGTGACGGCTGGCAGCTACCTGTCCAAGGAGATCCGAATTCATGCAAGTGGCGGTCTTCAGCCAGAAGCCCTACTGGCGAAAGTTTTTTGACGAAGCCAACCTCGACTACGGTCACCAGTTGACCTATTTCGAGCCGGCGCTGAATACCCAGACCGTTGCCCTCGCGGGTGGATATGGGGCGGTTTGCGTGTTTGTCCACGACCAGGTCGACGGCGAGGTGCTCTCGGCGCTGGAATCCGGCGGCACCCGGCTGGTGGCGCTGCGCTGCGCCGGTTTCAACAACGTGGACCTCGAGCGGGCGGCTGAGCTGGGCGTCAAAGTCGTGCGGGTGCCGGCGTATTCGCCCCATGCGGTCGCCGAGCACGCCGTTTCCCTGATCACCGCCTTGAACCGCAGGATTCACCGGGCGTACGCCCGGGTCCGCGAGGGCAACATGGCCCTCGAAGGCCTGCTGGGCGTCGAACTGTGTTCGAGGACCGTGGGCGTGGTCGGGACCGGCAACATCGGGGCGATTGTCGCCCGGATCATGCACGGATTCGGCTGCCGGATTCTGGCGTTCGATCCGTATCCCAATGAGAGACTTGAAGAGATCGTCCAGTTCGTTTCACTCGACCGCCTGGCCGCCGAGTCGGACGTGATCAGCCTGCACTGCCCGCTGACGCCGGAAACCTACCACCTGGTCGACGCCGGGTGGCTGGAAAAGGTCAAACCGGGATGCATGATCATCAACACCAGCCGCGGGGCGCTGATCGACACCCGCGCGGCGATCGAAGCCTTGAAGTCCGGAAGGATCGGCTCGCTTGGCCTGGACGTCTACGAGGAAGAGGCCGACTTGTTCTTCGAAGACCTCTCCGAGAAGGTGATTCAAGACGACATATTCGCCCGGCTACTGACCTTCCCCAACGTGATCATCACGGCGCACCAGGGATTCTTCACCCAGGAGGCGATCGGGCAGATCGCCCATACGACGCTGGCGAACATCACGGCCTTCGAGCGGGGGCAGCCGCTGGTCAACGAAGTCTCCGCAGCGCGGAAGGTCAAGCAGCCGAAGTGTCACTCGTAGAAGGGGATTTAGTCCGTTTGCCGGCAGGTGGGCCTAGCCGGAACGAGCCGCAAACGGGCCTGGAGACCCATTCTACAGACTACTGGACGACGGCGTAGGCGGGCAGGTCGGGCACGGGGCTGCCCAGGTCGGTCTCGACGTGGATCGTTTGTTCCCAGCGGCCGCCGGTTTGGCTGCCGGTGAAGGTCACTGGAATCACGTGGAT
>JAMOAF010000295.1 GCA_023621895.1 Planctomycetota bacterium | reverse complement strand
TTGGTTAGCCGGCGCGAAAAAGAACTTGGCCACTCGCCGGTGCCTGATTTCTGGGCAATACGTGAACAAAGAACGTGCAGTGCCCATAAAAACCGTGTTGGCCAGCCATTGGCCAGGCGGCCTTTCGTCAAGAATCGCGCCGCCAGGGCGAGTCGGAGACTGACGCGGAGAGCCGTTGGTCTCGCGAGAACTGCCGGCGAGCAGGAACGGACTCGGCCTGTTGTCTGCCGAGGGGGTCGCCGGGTTTTCTCCGCGCGGTCCATCGCTCCCAGAGAACGAGGAAGGCCGGCACGACGATCGTGCGGATCACGAACGTGTCGAGCAAAACTCCAAGAGACAGGGCGAAACCCAGTTCGTGCATCGCGCGAAGGGTGCCGCTGGCCATCGAGGCGAACGTGCCCGCCATGATCAGGCCGCAACTGGTGATGATCCCCCCGGTGCGGACCAGGGCGACGCGCATCCCCTCGTCGCTGCCTCGCCGGCGCTGCTCTTCGAAGACTCGGGTGACGAGGTAAATATTGTAGTCCTGGCCGACGGCGATCAGGATCACGAACAGGAAGACCGGCACTTTCCAGTCCAACCCGTGATAATCTGCGCCATACAGCCCGCGAAAGAACATTTCCGTGATCTCGATGGTGACGAAGTACCCGAGCAGGACGGAGAGGATCAGGTAGATGCAGATCCACGGGCGCCGCAGGAGGACGATCAAGACGGCGAGGACGGCAAGGGGGACAAGCCGCTGGATGAGAACCAGATCGCTTGCCGTGATGGCGCGGAGATCACGAATGCCGGCGGTGGTCCCGACGAAGAAGAAGGCGGCGTCGTGCCAGGGGGAGTCGGGCTGTTCGGCCAGCGAGCAGAGATAATCCTCCACGGCATCGAGGGTTTGGATGCTTTCGATCGAAAAGGGATCGTGGCGAAAGATCAGGTCCAGCCGCGTGACCTTGCCCACGTATTCCGGCGATTGGGCGAGGTAGGTGCTTTGCGTCTTCTCGTGGCGGCGGATCATCGTATCTTTAATCGTGCCAAACAGCCCGGTCTTCTTCGCATCGCCCAGCGGGGCGGTGAGGCTTCGCACGGTGCTGATCGGCGGCGGCGCGTGCGGTGGCAGGTTTGCCGGGCGGAAATTGGTCAACTGGTCCGCCAGGGGTTGGATTTTTCGCCACAGGCCCTCGTCGGTGTCCAGCCCGCCTTTCGGGTCGTAGGCCAGCACCGTGACCGGGCCGATTTCACCCTGGGGGAAATAGCGCCGCAGCAGGCCGGTCCCGCGAACGCTCGGACGCCCGGTGTGCAACTCGCTGAGCAGATCGTAAGTGACGTCGGTTTGAATGCCCTGGCGGGCGATCGGCAGGAGCAGCAAGAGGCTGCCAATGAAAATCAGTCCCGGCCGGGCGATGATCTGCCGGCTGAGCACGTCCCATACCGCGTTGACTCTGGAAAGACCGCGTGTTTCCGGTTGGCTCTCCTCGGCCGGAGACGGCGTTTCGCCGAGCGGCTCCGGACGCACCGGACCGGTCCCCCACGGCCAGAAGACGGCCCGCCCGGCGGCGCGGAGCAAGGCCGGCGCCAGGCTCAGCGCGGCAGCCAAAGCGACCAGCAGGCAGAGCGCGATTGCCGGCCCGCTGTTGCGAAACTTGCCGAAATCGCAAAAGATCATCGTGCCGAGGCCGAGGATCGTGGTCAGGGCGCTGGCCACCAGCGCGCCGCCGACGTTCGCCAACGCTTCCCGGATCGCCAGCGGGGGGGCCAGTCCGCGCTGCAATTCTTCCTTGTATCGGGCGATCAAGAAGAGGCAGAAATCGGTGCCGGCGCCAAAGAGGAGCACGGTCACGAAAATCTTCGTGGTCTTGAAGATCTTGAAGTCGATTCCGATCTGGCCGCACCACTGGGTGGCCAGAGCGACCAGCCCGGTGCCCATCACCACCGAGACGCCAATCGTGGCCAGCGGCACGATCACCAGCCCCGGCGCTCGATAGACGGCCAGCAGGATCAGCAGGACCAGTGCGATCGTCGTCCATTCCGTGTTGCGGATGCTCTCCTCGGCGGCCGAGAGCATATCCGAACCGATCGCCGCCGATCCGGTCACGCCCAGGTTCAGCCCCGGCGGGAAATCCGGCTCCGCCGTGAGCCCATCGAGCGATTCGGAAACCACCCGCAGCAGCCGCATGTTGTCGATCGCCATGAACTCGTTGCGCAACTGGAGCAGGATCAGCAGGGCCTGCCCCATTTCGCCGGGAGCGCTGACGAGCTTCTGGCCGACCACTTCCGTCCGGTGGCTGATGACGTTGACGATCGGCCCGGACTCGTGTTCGGCGGGCGAGAAGCGGAGCGCTAGCCGATCGGCGATGGCGAGGTCCTCGGGCCTGAGCGGCCCATCATGGCGGGCAACGACGAGCACGATCTGGCTTTTTGCGAGCACGTCCGGAAACGCCCGTTCGAGAAGCCTCTCTCCCTTCGAACTCGTCATTTCCTCCGGCAAGTAGGCGAAATCGCCGTCGCGGGTCACCTCGTCCCAACGCGGCGCGACCCAACGGACGCCAACCAGTGCCAGCACCCAGGCCGCCAGCACCGCCGGCCACCAGCGCGAAATAAAGCCACCGAGGCGGGAGAACATCGCGTCGGGCAGTCCTTCCTGGCCGCAGGGTGATAAGGATGAAAATTGCAGGGTAAAAGTCGTTTATCAAGGTCCGCCGCGTGAGCGCGCGACGCTCTTCTCCGGACCCGGGAGACGCCGCTGCGGATTTTATCCTACCAGATCTCCTACCAGATCAAATGGGCGGCTCAAGGGGCGCAGCGCCGACGATGGCCAAACGCTTTTACCCGCATTTTGCCCAATCGGAAAAGCTTGCCGGAGCTTGTTCGCCGCGTTCCTCTTCCGTGAGCGGCGCCGCGGACGAACGACCCGGAGGCCGTAATCAACTCCAGCCTCCGGGTCTCGGTTTCGATCAGGGCAGATTCACGCCCCGCTCGGCGAGGCCCTTTTCGCCCAGCACGACGTTCACTTTGCCGCTGGTGGCCACCTTCTCCAGGATCTCCAGTTCCCGGAGCCGCATCCGCGTCGGGTTTCCTTCCAGCACTTTGGCGCTGGGTTGGTGAGAAGTTCGCCTGCCAGTAGC
>JAMOAF010000666.1 GCA_023621895.1 Planctomycetota bacterium | reverse complement strand
GTTGCAGGGAAAGCTGACCGAGGAGTTGGATAAGCGCATCCGGTCGGCCAACACCGCCAAACGCCTCGAAGACCTCTACCTGCCCTACAAGCCGAAGAAGCAGACTTTGGCCCAGCTCGCCCGGTCTCGCGGATTGGAGGTGCTGGCCGAGGAAATCATTAGCCGCAGCCCTGGTTGCCTCGATCTCGACCAGCGCGCAGCGGATTTCGTCAACACCGACCGGGGGGTGCCAACCGCAGCCGAAGCCTTACTGGGCGCCGGGCATATCCTCGCCGAACGGATCAGCGAGAACGTCGAGTTGCGCCAACGACTGAGGGAAGTTCTACAGAAGTCGGGCAAGATTGTCTCCGTGCAGGTGGGCGTCGAGGAAAAACCGGCCGCTGCGCCCGCCGCAGCGAAACCGCCCGCGCCCCCTACCACCGGACCCACCCCCAAAGCCGCCGAGCCGGCGCCGGAAGTCGCTACACCGGAGATCGCTGAGACAGCACCGGAAGTCGCCGAGACAGCGCCGGAAACCACTCAGGCAACACCCGAGGCCGCGGACGCAACGCCGGAAGCCACCGAGCCGGCCAGGGACGCCGCTGTGCCGACATCGGAGGCCGCCGAGACAACGCCGGAAGCCACCGAGCCGGCACCCGAAGCGGCTGAGTCGCCCGGGGCCGACAAGCCGGGTGAACCGGCGGCCGCGGAAGCGAGCGGTCCAGCGCCTGAGGGCGGACCGGCCGGCGAGACGCCAGGTGAGACAGAAGCCGATCAGCCGGGCTCGGGGATGGGTGGAGGGCCGGAACTGCCCCTTGAAGGTGGCTCGCCCCAGACCGGACCGGAAGTGGAAATACCAGCCAATCCCGACCGCGTCGAGCCGGTTGAATCCACTGGCCCGGAGGCTCCAGTGTCTTCCGAAGCCGTTGCGATGCCTGTCGAGGCCGGCTCGCCCGTGCCGGCCGATTCGCAGCCGGCGCCGGCGCCCGCCTTGTCTCTCCCGGAGCAGCCGCCGGCCGTGGCGGCTTCCGAGGGCCAACCCCTCGAGCCGCCGGGCGAAGGAAGCGAGTCGGGCCCGCCAACCGCGCAGCCGGCGACGGCCAAGCCGCAGTCCGCCAGTCCCCGGTCGAAGCGGAGCCGGTCGAAAAAAGCCGGTCTCGACCGAAAAGCAGATCGCAAGCGGGAGAAGAAGCGGAAGGCCGAGGAGAAGAAGCAGAAGGCTTTCAGCGACTACTTCAATTACGGCGAGGAGTTGCGCAAGATACCGCCCCATCGCATACTGGCGATCAACCGTGGCGAGCGGGCGAAATACTTGCGCGTGAGAGTCGACTGCGATCAGCAGGCGATGCTTCAGGCCGTTGACCAGTTGTGCGTGCCCGAGGACCACCCGCACGTGGATTTCCTCCGCGGCTGCGCGCGGGACGCGCTGGCCAGGCTGGTCCTGCCCAGCCTCGAACGCGAGGTTCGCCGCGAATTGACGGATCGGGCGGAACAACACGCCGTGGGCGTGTTTGCCAAGAATCTGAGGAACCTGCTGCTCCAGCCGCCCGTCCATGATCGGCGCGTGCTCGCCGTTGATCCGGGGTTCAAAAGCGGTTGCAAGCTGGTTGCCCTCGACCAGTTCGGCAACGTGCTCGCCCATGCGGTGATCTTCTTGATCGGCAAGCCCGAGCGGAAGGAAGAGGCAAAGGCCACCGCCAAGGAATTGATGCAGCGATTCAAGCTCTCCGTGGTGGCGATCGGCAACGGCACGGCGTGCCGCGATGCCGAGGACTTTTTTGGGGAGTTGCTCGGCGAAGCGCGAGAAGCGGGCTGGGTCTACTCGATCGTCAACGAGGCGGGAGCGAGCGTCTATTCCACCAGCTCGATCGGGCGCGAGGAATTTCCCGACTACGACGCCTCGCTTCGCGGCGCGATCTCGATCGGCCGCCGCCTCCAGGACCCCTTGAGCGAACTGGTCAAAATCGACCCGGCGAACATCGGCGTGGGGCTTTACCAGCACGACGTCAAGGCGAAGCATCTCCGCCAGTCCCTGGACGAGGTGGTCCGGTCCTGCGTCAACTTCGTCGGGGTCGACGTCAACACGGCCAGTCCCTCCCTGCTGAGCTATGTCTCGGGCCTGAACCAATTGACCGCACGGCGCGTCTACGAGCACCGGCTACAGAACGGCCCCTTCCGCAACCGCGAGCAATTGAAGAACGTGCCGGGATTCGGCGAGGCCACCTTCGTCCAGTCGGCCGGTTTCCTGAAGATACCTTCAGGCGACAACGCCCTTGACGCCACGTGGATTCATCCCGAAAGCTACCCGGTGGCCACGCGGGTGCTCGAATGCCTCGGCTACCATGTCGAGGATTTGAGGAATCGCGAGAGCCTCAAAGGACTGGCCGAAAAGGCCTCTCGCGTGGACGCCAAGGCGTTGGCGGAGGAACTGGGCGTCGGGATACTGCTCCTGAAGGATATCTTGTCGCAGCTTGCGCGGCCCGGCCGCGACCCGCGAGAAGACCTGCCGCCGCCCATCTTCCGACGCGGCGTGCTCAAGCTCGAAGACCTCGCGCCCGGCATGGAACTGAACGGCACCGTCCTGAACGTCGTCGACTTCGGCGTGTTTGTCGACATCGGCATGCACGACAGCGGACTGGTCCATGTCAGCCAACTTGCGGACCGGTTCGTCCGCGATCCCCACGAAGTGGCCGCCGTCGGCAACGTCGTCAAAGTCTGGGTCCTGGAGGTCGACAAGGAACGCCGCCGGGTGTCACTGACCATGATTCCGCCGGGCGCGCACCGCGGCGCCGCGCATCGCGATGCAAAGCCTGAACGCCGCGAACCGGCCAAGCGGCCGGAGACTCCGCGAGGTGAACGGAAACCCCCGGATCGCGGCGGGCG
>JAMOAF010000581.1 GCA_023621895.1 Planctomycetota bacterium | reverse complement strand
TTCGCTGGAGCGGCTCGAGTGCCGGGCAAGGCATTTTCGGTTTGACGCCTCCGGCACGCCCCAGAAGCTGGCCGGCTCCGCCGATTTCCACCTGGCGGCCCTGGCGGAAGAGGCCTCGCAACTGATCGACTTGGGCCGGTTGAAGATCGCCGGAGACGGTCACGGACGCTTGAAGCCGCGTTTCAGATGAAGCAATTCGTCTTGGCCAGCGGCGGCCAGCCGGAGTGGTCGGAGCCGGAACTGTCTCTTGCCGTCAACGCCCGAGGGCGCCGAGCCGAGGGCGAACGGATCGAATTGGAGTCGGCCGGCGTGGAACTGAGGGCCGGCGACGACCAGGCAATCGCCAGTTTGGCCGCACCGGTGGCCGACCTGCGGGGCAAGGGCCCGTGGCCAATCGAGTTCCGCGCCACCGGCGATCTGGCCCGCTGGGAGGCCCGCGCGCGGCCGCTTCTGCCGCCGGGCGATTGGCGGCTTGCGGGCCGGTTCACGGCGTCGGGCAAGTTGACCTGCGGAGAGGAGCAGGCGACGCTGACGGGGACCCGAATCGAGCTGGAAGGACTCGCTTTCCAGGGGCCGCGGTTGAGTTTCCAGGAGTCGAAATCCGAGTTGGTGGTCGGCAGCGCCCAGTGGCGATGGGAAGACCACCGCCTCGACGTTCCCTCGGCGGTGTTCTCGGGCACGAGCCTGGGCGTCGGCCTGGAGCCGCTCCGCGCGGCCTGGTCGCGGGGAGAACTGAGCGAATTGGACGCCACGGTTGCCGTGCGGACAACCCTCGACCGCGTGCAGGAGTGGGCCACGGCGCGGGAGGCTGCACAGCCGGCGTGGCTGGTTCGGGGCCGCCTGGCGGGCCGGGCGACGGTCCGCGCCGAGGAGGGAAAACTGCGGGTCGAAACGGATGCCGCCGTGGAGGATTTTTCCGCGCTGCACGCGTCGGGGAAACGTTTTGCCGAGCCGGCCATTCGGCTCGCCGCGGCCGGCAGCTACGACCTCGGCGGCGGGGTTCTGCAACTCGAGCGGCTGAAGCTGGACTCGAAGACCGCCGTGGTCGAGGTTGCTGGAAACGTTGCCAGGGACGGACCCGCCGCGCGGCTGGCGCTCGACGGCCAATGCCGTTACGACGTGGCGCGGTTGTCAGAGCTTGGCAGGGCGCAGTTCGGAGTCCCGATCTACGCGGCGGGACAAGAGACCAGCCCCGTCTTGTATCGGGGCCCGTTAACACTGGCTGAAGCGGAAGCCCGATTCGGACTGGCGTGGGCCGAGGCGGAGATCGTGGGATTCCGCTTCGGTCCGGGCGAGTTGGCGACGCATCTGTCGGGCGGCGTGCTGTGCGGCGAGCCGCTGGAGGTCGACGTCAGCGAGGGGCGTCTGCACGTTGTGCCCCAGGTCCGTTTCGGCGGCGAGGGCGCCGTGCTGGAGGTTGGCGGTGGGCGCTTGGCCGACCAGGTGCGGATCAGTCCGCAGATGTGCGCCGGGGCGCTACAGTACATCGCGCCGCCGCTGGCCGGCGTGGCGTCGGCTGAGGGCAAGTTTTCGATCGATCTGGACGAATGCCGGATTCCGCTGGATTTTCCCGAGAGGGGAAGCCTCGCGGGGCGGATGACCGTCCACTCGGTGGCGATCGGCCCCGGCCCGCTCGTTCACCAACTGGCGACGGCCGTGGGACTGGGCGGCACGGCCCAGTTGAGCCGCGAATCGACGGTCCCGTTCCGGATGGTCCAAGGGAGGGTCTACCACCGCGATTTGCAGCTTGTCTTCAACGACGTCACGGTGACGACCCACGGATCGGTCGGGCTGGACCAGTCGTTGGCGCTGGTGGTCGAAATGCCCGTGCCCGCGAAATGGCGAACCGGCAATGCCACGCTCGACCTGGCGCTGAAGAACCAGACGATCCGGCTGCCGGTGGGCGGATCGCTGCTACAGCCGGCAATCGACAAGCGTGAGCTGGAGCGCCAGGCGGGCCAATTCTTGGAGGGCGCCGCCCGCAACGTGATCGGAAACGAGCTCAACCGCCAGTTGGAGCGGCTGCTACAGCAGGGCGGCAGGAAGTAGGTGGCAGGAAGCCAGGTTTGGGCCGGGGGGGAGGTTCCCAAGCTGGAGCTTGGGAACCAGGAGCAATTCGCGGGATGGTTTGGGCCGGGGGGGAGGTTCCCAAGCTGGAGCTTGGGAACCAGGAAGAGGCGGAGCTTGGGAACCAGGAGCAAAGTCACGGGGCTGGCCGGCGTTTCATCTCCTCGCCCATGACCTGGAGCATCCGGCCAAGTTCCACCAGGTGGGCAGCTCGCGGCTGGGCCTGGAAACAGACGATCGCGGTCGTCCAGACGCCCCGGGCGTCGGAAAACGGCACGCGGATCAGATTGGCGTCCTCCGCTTCCTCAGGCTGCGCGATGTCAGGCAACTGTCGAACAAAGTCACGGGCGGCTTGCAGGTCCGGAAATCGCTCGTGAACCACGTGGGTCTGGCGTGCGCCGGCCTCTGTGCCGCTCCGCGCCTGGTCCGCGGGGCTTCGGCTGGGTGGTTCTGCCTCGCCGCGGACGGTCGACCGGGCCCTCTTGCCCGCGTGGCGGCGTTTCCACTCGATCAGGAATTCGTGCAGTCCCTTGATACAACTCCTGGCGTTCTTGGCGCCCCCGATTCCGGGATCGAGCTGGCGAAACGGCCCTCGGCCTTCGATCGTCGCGCGGAGCTGCCTGTCGTTGAGGCGGTCGCGACCGAACCAGCCAAGAGTCTCGGCCGTTCCCAGCCCCGCGCCGGCATACGCGCTGACGGCCATTCCGCGAAGCGACTTATAGAAGCCCTTGGCATTGCCCCGGCTGGCGCGAATCTCTTCGGTCAAACGGTCGGAGGACCGCTCCAGAAGTCCAAGAAAAGTGAGCATGTCGAGAATCTGGGGGGTCTGGCTGAATCGTCGTTGTTCGAGCCACTCCTTCGAGATCGGCGCCTCGGGCATCTCCCTCCAGATCGCAAGGAGTACCTTCTTGACCACGCCCGAGCTGACTTGCGGCAAGGCAATCGTGTTTCTGGCCATCGTCCGCAGCCC
>JAMOAF010000726.1 GCA_023621895.1 Planctomycetota bacterium | reverse complement strand
GACGAACCGGCCAGCCGGGACAATTATAACGCAAGCAGAAAGAAAGGGAATTCGGCGAGGCACTCGCCGAGCCCGAGATCGGCGGTTTCGGCCGCGAGCAGTACCCTGATCGCTCGCGCCTGACGGCTTTTCCATCGTACGCCAATGACCGGCGAAGCGACATTTCCTGGTGGTGTCTTCAGCGACAGGATCGATGACGGTCGGGCAGGGGCCGAGATCGAGCTTTCCGCCACCGGTGTCCGCGCCCGCATCCCGGACGGCTCCGAGTTTTTTGTCCCCTATGCGGAGTGCCAGCTCGAAGTCGGCGGGTACAGCGGGAGAATGATCTTCTGCCGCAACCGCGACCGCAGCCTGACGATCTTCTGCGAGGAACGCACCTTCGCCGATGCGCTTTCGCGGGCCTCCGGCGGGCTGCTCTCGGAATCGCTTCGCGAGCTTCTCGCGGCTCGCCGCCGCGAGAGCCGCCGCGGGTGGTGGATCGCCGCTTCGTTGGCCCTGGGGATCGCCGTCGTGGTGGTGGCCGGCTTCTTGGGCGTCCGCGCCGCCGCCCGAGCCGCCGTCCACGCGATGCCGATCGCCCTGGACGAGAAGATCGGCGAGTTGGCCCTGGAATCGATGGACCTCGGAGGCCCGGAGGTTCACGACCCGGTGGTCGTTGGCGCCCTCGAATCGATCGTCGATCGGCTGGCGCCGCACGCGGCCGTCTCCGGGCTCGAGTTCCGGCTCCGCGTGATCGATGCGCCGGTTGTCAACGCCTTTGCGCTGCCCGGCGGGCCGATCGTGGTCTATACCGGCTTGATCGGCAAGGCCGCGGACGCCGAAGAGGTAGCCGGAGTGATCGGGCACGAAATGGCCCATGTCATCGCGCGGCACGGCCTGGAGCGGATCGCCGATTCGATCGGCATCGTCACCGCCGTGCGGATCCTGGTCGGCGACACGCAGGGGCTGGTGGCTTTCGGCGCGGAACTGTTCACCCTGGCGTCGGTCAACAGCTACAGCCGCCGGCAGGAGATGGCCGCTGACGAGGAGGCGGTCCGCATGCTCCATGCCGCGGGAATCGACCCCGCGGGGCTGGCCAGGTTTTTTGAAGTCCTCGACCGGGAGCAGGGCGATCTGCCGAGCGCCGTCTCGTGGATCAGCACCCATCCCCAGAACCAGGCGAGAATCGCCCGGATCCGCGACCAGCTCGCCGCGCTCGGCGGGCCGTCCTATCAACCGCTTGCGGTCGATTGGGCCGAGGTGCGGCGGCGAGCGGCGCCTGAGCGGAGTAGCAAGAACACCAGTGGCCAAGCCGAGGCCGATTGCCGTGGGAGATCGATGATGGAAGCGGAAATTCGCAACAAGCCGTCGTTCGCCAATATCCGTCTCAAGCTGGCGCGGGGCGATCGCGTGATCGCCGAGGCCGACGCGATGGCCAGCATGAGTTCCACGATCGAGATTCAGACGCGCTGGAACGGCGGTCTCGGCAAGGCGGTGCTCAAGCGGGTTTTTGGCAGCGAGTCGCTGTTCGTCAACGAATTCTCCACCGATTCGGAAGGCGAACTGGTCCTCACGCAGCCTTTCCCCGGTGATATCGAGTGCATCGAACTGAAGGGCAACACCCTTTATTTGCAGCCGGGGGCGTTCCTTGCCTGCGAGCCGGGCGTGAAGCTGGGGCTGGGCTGGGCGGGCTGGCGGAGCTTCATCGCCCGCGAGGGCCTCTTCCGGCTCAAGGTCAGCGGCAGCGGCCGCGTCTGGTTCGGCGCCTACGGCGGCATCTTCATCCGCGAGATCGGCCAGGAGTACATCGTCGATTCGGGCCACCTGGTGGCCTACGAACCCTCGATCCGGATTCGCATCGGCATGGCGGGCGGCATCTTCACGAGCTTCTTCAGCGGCGAGGGCCTGGTGACGCGAGTCAGCGGGCCCGGCCGGATTTATATGCAGTCGCGGTCGTTCGGCGGCCTGGCCGCCTGGGCCAATTCGCACCTGTATTGAACCAGGCGCATCCCGGCGCCTCCTTAACACGAATCGGCAACCATCCGCAAAACGGAGTTGATTCCGTTTACCGTGCGACAATCGGCTACTCACCGGCACTTTACCCCTTTCGGCCAACCCGCCATGCAATACGAAATCCTCTCTCGGCCCGCGGCATCGGCCGCGAAGTTGACGCTCGATGCCGGCGAATCGGTCACCTGCGAAGTCGGCGCGATGATCGCCATGTCCGCCGGGTTTACCGTCGAAACCACCTCGCGAAAGAAAGGGGGCGGCGGCGGCCTGATCAAAGGGCTCAAGCGGATTCTCGCCGGCGAGAACCTGTTTCTCAACCATTTCACGGCCACCGCGCCCAACCAGACGTTGTTCATCGGGCCCGGCTTGCTCGGCGACATCATCCATTACCCGATGAACGGGGGCACGGTCGTCGTCCAGGGATCAAGCTGGCTCGCCTCGGGGACCGGCATCGACATCGACGCCACCTGGCAAGGGCTCGGCAAGGCCCTGTTCAGCGGTGAACGGATGTTCTGGGTGAAGTGCAGCGGAGCGGGCGACCTGTTCCTGAACAGCTTCGGCGCGATCTACCCGGTCGACGTGGCCGGCGAGTACGTCGTCGATACGGGCCACATCGTCGCCTTTGAGGACACGCTCCAGTTCCACATCGGCAAGGCCAGCAAGAGCCTTGTCGGGAGCTTCCTCGGCGGCGAAGGGCTGGTCTGCAAGTTCAGCGGGCAGGGGAGGCTCTATTGCCAGAGCCACAACCCGCCCAATTTCGGAAAACTCCTCGGACCAAAACTGAAACCTCGCTAGCCCCAGGTGGCGGAAATGACGATCGAGTTCCTCTGCGGATCGTGCCAGAAACATTACCGCGTCAAAGACGAGATGGCCGGCAA
>JAMOAF010001158.1 GCA_023621895.1 Planctomycetota bacterium | reverse complement strand
GTGAACGTCTCCGCCCTGATCTCGAACAATTCACCGGCAAGGAACACCGTTCTCGCGGTCGAAAGCCCGATGGCGTATCCCTGCGTGGCGAGTTGGATGTCTACGCTGGCCTGGAGATTCCGCTGCGGCAGCTCGGCCTTCAGCGCGACCCGTTGGGTCTCGTGGAACTGGCGCGTCGGGAGTGAGAACCGCACGACGCCGCGCTCGTCGGTCCGTGCCGTGCGGGGCAAGTCGTCGCCGAGCATGTAGCGGATTTGCCTCCCGGCGAGCGGCGCGCCGTAGCAGGTTTCCGCTCGAATCGTCCCTTCGATCGGTTCGCCGCGGTAGTAGACCGATCGCGGGCAGTCGATCACCAGCCGCACCAGCGCCGGCCGGTAGGCGTGCACGCGGAGCGTGCCGTCATAGGAGCGACCGCGGTGATCGTGAACCACCAAGCGGCACTGGCCTTCGGGGCAAGACTCCGGCAACGTGAAAGCGTCGTGAAACGTGCCGAATCGGCCGAGCGTGAGCTTCTTCTGCCTCACCAGCCGGCGCCGGGCATCGTAGAGTTCGAGCGTGCACTGCTTGCCCTCGTCGACCGCGTACTCGCCGGCCGCCACGCGGCGAATCCAGCCGGAGACCTGGACCGCATCGCCAGCCCGATAGGCGGGCCGGTCCGTGCAGACGTAGCCTGCGTCGTCCAGCCCTTTCGCGCTTCCCAGACCCGCCAGGCCGATCGCGTTTGAAGCGGCGTGCTCGCCCGCCAACGCAACAGCGCAGACAGCCTCCGCCTGGGCGAGCTGTTTCAACCCCGTGCGGAACACGCCATCCGGCCCCGTTTCCGCTTCAGCGAGCATCTCCCGGCCGTTGGAAATCAGCAGCCTTGCGCCGGGCCAGGGCTTGCCGGTGCGCATGTTCTCGGCAAACACGAAGACTTCGCTGCGCGAGCTCTTGACGATCAGATCCAAGTCGCTGCGAATCGCCAGCGTGGTCGATTCGAGATTGCCGCTGCTCGCCGTGATGGCCATCACGCCGGCCTGATCCCCCTCGAAGGGCGCCTCGACGATCGTCTCGAATTCCTGATGCGCGCGGTAGCCGGCGATCGAGAGCTCGCTGGTCTTGTCCGGGTCGATCAGGCCGATGTCGAGTTGCTCGATGCCCGGCGGGCCGTACATCTTGCGGAAGTAAGTCTCCATGTCGATGCGGTACGCCCGGATCGTCACCGACTCGATGTTCCGCGTGGTCAGCCGCAAGCGGGCCGGCTGGTTGGTGCGAAACACGCACTCCGTGGCCAGCGCGACGTGCTTTTCGGACAGCCGGGCGATCGCATGCCGGGCATCCGCCGCCTTGCTGCCCTGTTCGGCTTTTCGATACGCATCGATGGCCTCCTCGAACTTGCCCAGGTCTTGTTCAAGCGTCTCGGCGATGCGGAGTTGGCCACGGTCGGCCTCCGGCGTGCCAGGGTGTTTCGACACCAGGCGGCCCCAAGCGACGATCGCCTCGTCGAATTTCTTTTCCGTGTGGAGCATTTCGCCGAAGAGAAACAGAATCTCGGGGCATCGGTGATCGAGCGGGTAGTGCGCCAGAAACTCCGCGAGGCTTTTCCTGGCCTCCGCCAACTCACCCTGCCGGTGCTGCTCGATGCCCTTGAGGTATTCCGTATCGATCACCGCCTGCTGGACCCCGCTCCACCGTTCGTCGGCGGGATGCTCCACGAGAAATCGGCGCCTCGTCGCCGAGAAAACCTTGCAGCCGATCCGCGGCGTCGGCGAAACGCCGTTGATGGAAAGCGCTCTTGGCAATCAACAGCCGCGCCTTGGCGGCCAATGGGTGTTCCGGAAACCGGGCCAGAAACGATTCCAGGGCCGCAACGCCCAGGTCCAACTCGGCTGCGTTTGCCGGCTCCGGAACGCCCCAGGTTTCCGCCAGCCGGAATGCGGCCTCGGCGATCCGCGGGGAGTCCGACTTGCCGCACTCGGCGAGCAGGTCTTCCCAAGTCCGGCGAGCTTCCGCCCGGCGCTCGGATGCCAGCTCGCACTCGCCCAGCCGGTACCGGGCTTCGACCAGCAAAGCGTGGCCGGGATGCTCCTCGGCGAATCGGGCAAACCGCTCGATGGCCGCGGCGAGATCGCCCAGTTCCTGGCAACAGCGAGCCGCCTGCAACTCGACCTCGGGCCGCTGCCCCGGTTCTAGTCCCGCGCCGAGCGCCGCCGAATAGAACTCCAGCGCCTTGCGGTAGTCCGGTTCCGCCAGCGGGTCGCTTGGATGGAACGCCGCGTCGGCAAATTCGAGGTAGATTGCGGCGATCTGCTGCTTTCGACCTGTTCCGAACAGGTAGTCCGCCTCGCCGCGATAGATTCGCTCGGCCGTCTGATAGTCGCCTTGCCGGGCGGCGGCCGCGGCTTCCTCGAACCGGGCACGGCGCTGCCAAGGGCTTTGGGGAAACGCTTTGCTGATCGACGAGAAGATTTCGGCCGCCTTGGCATACTCGCCTTGAAGCGCCAGGGCCCTCCCCTTCAGGTAGGAAAGGCAGTCAATCGCCTGACCGCCCCGGGCGATTGCCGCGTCGATGGCCTGAAGCGCTTCGCCGTAGGCGCGGTCCTGCATCCGCTGCCGGATCGCATCATCGACCGCGGGTGCGAGAACGGCGAGCGGCTGCGAATCCTCCGCCGCGGCGTCCTTGACCGCCTCGTTGGGCGCTGCCGGTTCAGCTCCTGCCGCATTTACGAAGCAAACGCCCAGCAGCAGGGCCGCGGCGCTCGATCCCCAGCCGGCGCGCGGGACGAAAAGACCCTGGCGAGACATGATGAGTCTCCCGGTTTTCACAAGCGGCGGCCGGGGACATAGGAACGACCCCCCGAGAGAAGGCCCGGCAGACTTCATCTTAGTCCGCGTTGCGGTTGCCGCAAGCTTTCGGCAATTGGCATGCCTCTCCCCCTATTGAGGTACTTCGGCGCCAGAGCGGACACCAGGAGGCCAGGGCCAGGTATGGCTGGAGAACACTAGCTGTGGCAAAATTGTCGGGCGGTTGCCGGCGCAGCCGCAACGTAGCACTGCCAAGAAAATCGCGGCAGGCCTCGTTTGAGCATGGCCATTGCAGTATCACGAAAGGGAACCAAAATCCCGCTACCCGAAAACCAGGCTTTGACAATGCACTGGACTGCCAGTTCAGATGAGGTCCGATGAACCGCACACGTGCAAGGAGACGACCCGATGAGCTCGAATCTGATTCGTGTTAGTTCGCAGTCCCGGCGTGAATTCCTCAGGCGCTCGGCGGCGGCCGCGGCGGTTGTGCCTGCTTTGAGCATCGCCCGTTTGGCCCATGCTGCCGGCAGCGATGTGATCCGGATTGGCATGATCGGCTGCGGCGGCCGCTGTACGGGCGCAGCAAGCGACGCCATGACCGCCGACCCGGCGACACGGCTGGTGGCCATGACCGATCCGTTCCTCGATCGCGTCAAAGCCAAACGCGAAGTGCTGAGCAAGGCGAAGCCCGAGCAGGTCCAGGTCGACGATGACCACTGCTTCTGCGGGCTGGACGGCTATCGGAAGGTCATCGAGTCCGCCGACTACGTGCTGATCGCCTGCGCGGCCAAGTTCCACCCGATGTATGCCAAGGCTGCCGTGGAGGCCGGCAAGCACGTTTTCGTGGAGAAACCGCACGGGATCGACCCGTGGGGCGTCAAGGTCCTGCTCGAAGCCGCCGAAATCGCCAAGAAGAAGAATCTGGGCTTCTTGTCCGGGCTCCAGAGCCGGTTCAACGCGCCCATCCGCGAGACCATCGATCGCGTGCACGACGGCCAGATCGGCGACATCGTGGCCATCGAGGAGAACTACCTCCGCGGCCCTTACGGGCGCACGGACCGGCCCACGGACCTCCGCGAACTGGAGATCCAGGTCGGCAACCAATACCGCTTCGCCTGGCTGTGCGGCGACGACGTGCCCCAGTCGCTGGTGCACAACCTCGACCGCGCGACCTGGGCGCTGAAGGACACGCCCCCGGAGAGATGCCGTGGCTTGGGTGGGCGATCCGGCGTGCAGAATCTGCTGGGCGACGTCTTCGACCACCACTCGGTCACCTATCAGTACGCCAATGGCGTGCGTCTGTATGCCTTCTGCCGCACGACCCTCCAATGCTTCAACGAGACCTCCAGCATCTACCTGGGCACCAAGGGGGCCGCCTATCCGATGGCCGGGCGGATCACGGGGCAAAAGGAATGGACGTTCGCCGGCAAACAGGAGCCGGCAACCGTCGTCGAACACCGCGAACTGCTCAAGTCGGTTCGCGCCGGCAAGCCGCTCAACTGCGGCGACTACATGGCCCGCAGCACGCGGGTGGGCATAATGGGCCAGATGTCCTGCTACAGCGGCAAGGAGGTCACCTGGGACCAGGTGTGCAAATCGGACTACTTCATCCCGCCCAAGCCCGAGGCCTGTACGTGGGACATGGAAGCGCCGACCAAGGCCGACGCAACCGGCGTCTACCCGGTATGCTTCACGCCCGGGGTGAGTCAGAACGTCTGAGTATCCGGCGGTTGAGCCGCGACGATGACGAGATGGAATCTCGCGGAATCGATGGAAGCCTTGCGGCGGCACT
>JAMOAF010000589.1 GCA_023621895.1 Planctomycetota bacterium | reverse complement strand
TGTCTCTCGCCCCGCTCAGCCCTGCACCTCGATCATGGTCGGCAAGGCCGCTTCGACCGATGGCTCCGTGATTACTTCGCACACATGCGACAGCCATCGCACCGGGTCGCAAATCGTCGTCGTCCCGGCCAAGGAACACAAGCCGGCAGCGTCCCGCTTGCTCACAAAACGCACCGATGACGACAGCGGGCCGATGGAGCGCTACGGGCGGCAGCCCACCGGCAAAATTCCCGAGGCGGCCCGGACGTTTGCCTACCTCGCCCCGGCCTACCCGGCGATGAATGAGCGGCAGTTGGCGATCGGCGAATCGACCTTTGAAGGCCGCGAAGAACTCAAGAGCGACAAGGGGTTGATCGACTGCGAGACGCTCGCCGCCCTGATGCTCGAGCGCGCCGCCACCGCACGCGAAGCGATCCGCATCGGCGGCGCGCTGGTCGAGAAATATGGCTGGTGCGACCTGGGCGAGGCCCTCACGATCGCCGATCCCCAAGAGGTCTGGCTGATGGAGATCGTCGGGCCGGGCGAAGGGGCGGTGGGGGCCGTCTGGGCCGCCCAGCGCGTGCCCGACGATCACGTCTCCGTCGTCGCCAACGCCTCGCGGATCGGCGAGCTCGACCTGGCCGACCCCGACTACTTCATGGCCTCGAAGAACGTCGTCGAGCTGGCCAGACAGAAGGGGTACTGGTCGGAGGAAAGCGGCCGGCCCTTCCGGTTTTACGAGGCCTATAATCCCGACGGGCGGACCACCTTCGCCACGACGCGGCGCGAGTGGCGGGTGCTCGACCTTCTGGCCCCTTCGCTCCAACTGCCCGCCAACGGCAACGTCTTCCCCTTTTCCGTCAAGCCGGAGCAACCGGTCGGCCCGGAAAAAATCATGGAACTGTTTCGCGACACCTTCGAAGGGACCGACTACGACATGGTCAAGGACCTCACGGTCACCGACGAGAAGGGAATGGCCGTCAAGAGCCCGCTGGCCAACCCCTTCATGCCTTACGAGATGAACCGGATGCTGCGGATCAACGGCGGTTGGGGATGGCGGGGCGAGCGACCGATCGCCCGCTGGTACTGCATGTACGCGACCGTAACGCAGTCGCGCTCGTGGCTTCCCGACGCGGTTGGCGGAATCGTCTGGTTCGGCTACGGCAACCCGGCGATGACCGCTTACGTGCCGCTGTATGCCGGGATTGCGGACCTGCCGGAAGATTATAAGACCGACGGCCGCACGACCGGTTTCAGCCGCCGCTCGGCCTGGTGGGCGTTCAATCGGGTGGAGACCATCGCCGCCCATCGCTGGGGCGACATGCGCAAAGACGTGGCCGCAGTCCGCGACCCGATGCAGGAACAGTCCCTCGCCGCGCAGCAGGACACCGCCGCTCGGGCAGCCGCCCTGATCAAGGAAAAAGGCCCCGCCGCGGCCCGCGACTTCCTCACGCGGCAAAGCTGCGAGTCTTGCGCCCGGGCCACCGAGGCGTACTGGAGGCTGGGCGACCTGTTGTGGACGAAATATGATGAGAAGTGGTGAGCGCGGGAGGAGCGGTCAGCGGGTAGCCGTCAGCGATCAGCCGTCAGCCATCAGCTTTCCGTTTTCGTTCCTGGTTCCCAAGCTCCAGCTTGGGAACCTTGCCTGGCCCCTGAACTCCACCAGAGGCGATCATGGGTATTCTACGCGGACAACGCAGTTCGACGTTTGCAGGGCTCTTGATCGTGATTGCGATCATCGAATTTGCGCCGGACCGGGTTTCCGGCGGGGGCCGCGTCTGCAAGTCCGGCCTCGGGCCGTGCGCCGAACAGCGGCTGCTCAATTGCTGGACAAGGAGGCCCTTCCAAGGCCTCTGCCTCCTGCGCCGGATCGCCTTGCCTGGCCGGATTTCAACCTCGGTCGACCGGCTGGGCTGCCGGCCTGACGCTGGACACAGGCGTGCCGGCAGCAGGGAAAGCGGCCCCGAGTTGAGCCCGGTGAGGGGGCAAGTCATGATCGATGGTCTGCCGCTTGAAGGGGCGATTGTGGAGTTCCGACCAGACAAGGGCCAGCCGTCGACTGGAGTGACCGACGCCCAGGGGATGTATGAGCTGCGTTTCACGGACGGAAGAATGGGGGCTGTCATTGGGCGTCACACGGTCCGGATCACAATGGCCAACGAGACCGACGAATCGCCGCGCGCGCGCCGGGTGCCCGAGAGGTACAACATCCAAACGGATTTGAGGGGAGACATCCTCCCGGGGCCGAATTACTGGCAGTTCGAACTCGCGTCGCGGTAGGAAGCAACGTGGGCCGGTGATCGATCTCTTCAGAGAAAGGGGCGCGCCTATCTCCCGTCCGGAGACCGCCCTCGATATGGACGATGGGAATCTGGCGATAGTAGGCAGCCGGAGCATCGCAGGGAATCGTGGTCGTGTCGCCTTGCAGGGACATCATGTCGGGCGGCGCTTTCGCGGGGTAGCGATCGATTGAAATGGGATTGCCTGCCACTCGGCCCTCTGTTATTCTCCGCGGCCCGAATTGGGTGGTGGACCCGAAAAATTCGCTTCTCCCGTGGGAGCAAGCGAATCTCCGACACTCGAAACAATCGGCTCGACCAGCCAACTCATCTGTGTGAATGAGAGCGTTCACGAGCCTTACAGGCCGCACGCAATGCAAATCGGCGCCAATTCCTGCCACGCCCACAAGTGGCAGGAAGCGGTCAAAGCTCTATGGTTGTAGGGAATCGCCGGCGCCGCGCGTTGGCGGTAGCGTCAGGGGTTCGTGCGATCGACGCTTTTCCAAGATAATCCGGCAAGTTGTCTTATAATTTCCGCTGCAAGGCGTCGA
Source organism: Planctomycetota bacterium (assembly GCA_023621895.1). Taxonomy (GTDB): domain Bacteria; phylum Planctomycetota; class Planctomycetia; order Pirellulales; family Thermoguttaceae; genus JAAYCB01. The sequence continues at coordinate 61 of JAMOAF010000589.1, read as the reverse complement.
AAACGGGGAGTGTTTTCCGCAGGATGGCGGGCTTGAGCGAGGAATCGGGCAAACGGAATAA
>JAMOAF010000471.1 GCA_023621895.1 Planctomycetota bacterium | reverse complement strand
GGTTTTCCTGAGGGTGTAGGCACCCGGCACATGGGCGAGACCCACGCCTGTCCCCACCGTCGTGAACTGCGGATCGGCGGCCAGGTTGCCGCTACCGGTCTGCAACGGCCCCGCCAGTGTATTGTTCACGGCGAGCGTCCCCGTTACATAGAGGTTCGAGGTAGCCGTTCACGGGGGGGCTGCATCACCTCGTATCTTCATTTGTTCGGTTGACGATTACGGGCGACGATTACGGCATACGAGGAGACGTCGGGCAATCGTCCATCGCAAGCGTCGCCCGTCAGCGTCAACCGATTCCCAGTTTTGATTCGAAACATGACCTTCATGGGCATTCAAGACCGATGAGGGAAGGCGTGCCGTCTGGTCGGGTTCAGCCCGGCGTCCCTGCGGCGGAGGCGCCGGGCACATCAGCTCAAGGCGGGCAGCAGGGATGGCGCGGGTTCGCCGCGGAGGTGGGCGCGCACGGCCGCGAGGATGAACTCGAAGGCCGAGCGGCCTTGCATGGCGCAGGTGCCGACCACGGTCCAGAGCCGTTCGCAGGTTTCCCGCCCCTTTTCACTTCGGGTCCCCTGCGTGATGCGCCGGTCGATGACCACGAAGCGCACCGCCTGCTCGGCCAGGTTGTTGGTGGGGCCGATGCCGGGCGTGGTGACGAACTCGAAGTAGGCCTTGCCGTTTTCGCGGAAGCGCCTGGCCATGTTGAAGGCTTCGCGCTTGAGTTCCCTGCCGTTGGCGTCCAGGCGGGAGGGCACGTCGCGCAGCGCCTCCTTCAGGATGCGGTCGCGCGCCTGTTCGAGCGCGCGCTGAAAGGCGGGCAGGTCGGTCTCGTCGCGGTGGTGGATGACCTTGAACATCGCCTTGATCGCCGCGAGCAGCCGCTCGCCGTAGGCGCGCGTTTCGGCGTCGGGCAGCCCGGCCAGAAACTTGATGTCGCGGATCAGGTGCGCGATGCAGAACTGCACCGTGATGCCGAAATCGGCCATGTACTTGTGGTAGGCGGAGAAGTAGTCGCAGCCGAGCACGCCGTCGAATTCCTCGCCCAGCACGTCGAGCAGGACCTGCGAGCCGCGGGATTTGTCGATTCTGAACAGCACGTAGAGTTCGGCCCGGAAGACCCAGGTCCAGAACTTCCCGCCGTTGTCCTTGTGGCCGGTCTCGTCCACGTTGAGCGCCTGCTCCAGAGGCAGTCGCTTGAGCAGTTCCTCATAGGGCGCGTCCAGCGCGGCGGACGCTTTTTCGACGACTTTGCGCAGGTAGCCGCGCGAGACGTCTTCGCCCAGCACGTCGCGCACGAACTTGCGGATCGTCGAAAAGGAGGCGTGGTCCACGGACTTCATGTAGGCGACCAGCGCGGTGAGCCGCTCCTTGAACAGGCCTTCCCTGGCGACCGCCTCCGGGAAGGGGTGGTAGTGGACTTTCCGGCAGCGCTCGCACCAGACCGGATAGGAGCGGTGCTCTTCCTTGCGGACGATCACCTCTTCGATCTCCATCTGCTGAAGCACGCGCGGCGGCTGGTCCAGGAACGTGACCTCGGCGTTGCCGCACTCCGGGCAGGCGTCGAGCCGATAGTCGTGGAAGGTTCGGATGTCCGCTTCCGGGAAGGCCGGGCGCTCGTGCCGGGGATGGCCGGGTTGCGCGCCGATCTTGCGTTTTCCCCGCCGCCGTTGTTGCGGCTTGGGCCGTGTGATGTCCGACGACGGGGGCTTGCTGGAGTTGGTGGAGTTCTTCGAGAGTTGAGCCAACTTGGTCTCCAGATCGGCCACCTTGCGCAGCAGCAGATCGATCTGCCGCTGCTGTGCCTCGACGCGTGCGGACAAGTCGCAGATCAGCCGGGCGGCGGTCTCCGGGTCGCTGCGGCAAAGGGCCAGCGCCTGCTCAAACGAGATCGTCACGCAACGCCTCCCTGAAGTTCTCCACCAGCGGATACAGATAGACGTCCTTGACCGGCACGTGAATGCGCTTGTGCCGGTCGTTGCGGGTGCGGCCGCGAGTCTCCCCCAGCCGCCGCCAGTTGGCCGCGCGGTAGCACGTCCCCTTGAACCGCGAGCGATCCACGAAGGTCTCCAGCGCATGCACCGGATGCCCGTACTTCGCCTGCCAGTCGGCGCGGACGCGCCGGGCGATCAGGCCCAGCACATGGCTGGCCAGATGCGGCACCCGCACCCAGCCGGGAATGAGGAAGCGCGTGTTGTTCGTCAGGCGCTGCAGGTTGCGTTCGCGCGCGGGGCGGTCCCAGCCGATGAAGGCGTCGCGGTCCGCGCACTTCCATGCCGCCGAGCCGAACAGCGCGCAGGCCACCGGGCGCCCGTGCCGATCCCGCACGAGGTAGCGGATGTTCTCGCCGACGGTGTTGCGCTGTCCGAGGTAGTGCTCGTGGGCAAGCAGGCCGAGAAACAGGCGCGCGTCGGCCGAGCCCGGAGCGGCGACGCCCACCTGCAGCGGCTGCAGGTCGCGCAACGCGCCGCAGATCGGTTCGTCTGGAGGCGCGACCGGTTCGGCCAGCCGGTTGCGCCGCCCGTTGGGCGAAGGCCCGCGCCGCGCGGGCAGCCGCAGATGCCCCGCCCGTTCCAGTTTCAGCAGCAGCGTACGCACCGCCATGTCCTTTGGGCGGCCTTGCGCGTTACGCCAGTCCCAGCGTGCGCACAGCTCGCGGCTCAGGCGTGTGCGATTCCAGTCGGGATGCGCGTCCAGCAGGCCGCGAATCAGCCCCATGTCCGACTCGTCGAGCCTCCGCCCCTGCATGACCATGATGCTTGCCATGCCGAAACAGTACAACAAACGCCGCGATGAGTCCAGTCCAAAAAAGAATCTTGTTTCCGCTTGTTTCCGCTTGCGCTTCGGGGGGGGGGGGGTATACTATATTTCGTATTGCATGGA
>JAMOAF010001002.1 GCA_023621895.1 Planctomycetota bacterium | reverse complement strand
ATTGTGGAGGCCCGGAAGTCATGGCGAAACGGAAGCGTAGCTCGAAGCCTGCTCGGAAGATCCCCAAGGTTCGGATTGCCCGGCCGGCAAACCGGCCCTTTCAGCTTCGGTATGACTGCCCGATCGAGAAACGACAGATTCGCATCTCGACAGGGACCAGAGACGAAGCCGAGGCTGAACGGCAGAAGGCAGAGCTGGAAGCGAAACTGCTGCTCGGGCTGGAAACCAAACCTGGACGCGACAGAGTACTCGGCCCGGAGATGGAATGGCCCGACTTCCGCGAGCAGTACCGAACGTTGCACCTGGCCACGTTGCGGGACAACACGGCCATGCACGCGGAGAGTCGCCTGGATTTGGCCGAGCGAATTATGAAGCCGAAAACGCTTGGGGCTCTGGGCGATCCGAACGCCCTGCAGCAGTTGCAGGCGAAGTTGCTGGCCGGCGAGCAAAGCCTTCGGAAGAAACCCCGTTCGTCCCACACCGTTCGGGGCTACATGAACAGCATCCTCGCGGCACTGAACTGGGCACACCTCCAAGGCTGGCTTCCAACGGCTCCGAAGATTCGGAAGATCAAGACGCCCAAGCTGAAGGTGATGAAGGGCAGGCCAATCACGGAAACGGAGTTCAAGAAGATGCTAGAAGCAACCGCCGGAGTGGTCGGTGATGAGGCCGCCGAATCATGGAAGCACGTTCTACGAGGCTTGTGGGAATCCGCCCTGCGTCTGGAAGAAATGATGCACGTCTCCTGGGACTTGCCAGCTACAATCCGACCGGTCTGGAAGGATGGCCAGCTTCCGATTCTGGATATCCCGGCGGCGATGCAGAAGAACGACACCGAGGAGAACATCCCGCTGCTGCCCTGGTTTGAAAGCCTGCTGCTGGAGACCTCACCCGAGAAGCGACGAGGGTGGATCTTCGAGCCTCTGTCCCTGCAGCTTCGAATCGGGCGGAAGGTCCGTCACCACCGTCCCGATGCGGAGTGGGTTGGCAAGGTGGTGGCTCGGATTGGGGAGGCTGCGGGGATTGTTGTGGAGCATGCCGATGAACGAACCGGACGGCCGACGAAGTACGCTACCGCCCACGACCTGCGGCGGTCCTGTGGTGAACGGCTTCGCAACGCCGGAGTGCCCCCGCTGGTCATCTGCCGAGTGATGCGGCACGCCTCCTGGGAGACTACTCGCAAGTTCTATGCACCTGGGGACGTCCAGCGGGATGCGGAGGTTCTCCGATCAACCCTTCAACACCCCCCCGGTTTGGGCCCAGAAACGAAAAACGCCGACTGAGATGTACCCGGGTACATCCGAGTCGGCGATTTGACGTAAGTCAGTACGCCCGGAGGGACTCGAACCCCCAACCCTCGGTTCCGAAGACCGATGCGCTATCCAGTTGCGCCACGGGCGCGAGTGCTTCGGCCGGATGACCATACCGGCCTCGAATGCCACATCCCACCCCCCGGAAAGAAGCAGGATGCGACGAGCCTTTCTCATCATAACGGCCGGCGGCGGGTCCGCCAAGATGGGCCGAGGGCGGAGGCGAGATCGGAACGGCTTGCGGCCTGTTAAGAGCCGGTAGCCAAAGCTGGATCGCCTCGCGGGAAGACCGGCCGTTTTCAATCCCGCGAGCGGCGGCCAAGCCGGTCTCAGGGGCTCTTCACATCCCCTGGGCGGACGGCGGTCATGTATTTTATCTGCCGGGAAGTGGCGGTGCCGGGGTGGCGGCGTCCGTGGGAAGCTTCACTCCGAGCCCGCGCGGCAAGCGGGAGGGCCTTCACCTGTCCCCGTCCAGCGGCTCGGGCTGGCCGGGCGTGTCGGCCAAGGCGAGCGAAAACGCGGCGTCCAGCGGCACGCGGTCCCTCAACTCCGAGAAGGCGCGCGAGGTCCAGTAATCGAGCCGGGCAAGCTGCGGCCACTCGGCGGTCTGCTCCAGGAGGTCGGTGAGTTGCACGTTCGCCTCCTCGGCGAGTTCGCCAATCGCCGCCAGGTCGCGATCTTCAGACGGTCGAGGCGCTTGCGGCGGCGCTGGCGCGGAGATTTTCGCCGCCGATTGGGTTCCTCCTCGCCCGGCGAAAAACGCCCCCCAAGTTACAAGTGCCGCGGCAACCAACGCGGCCGCCGCCGCGGCCGCTGGATAGAGCCTGCGCCCGCCCTGCCAGGAGGGGCGCCGTGGCCGAACCGCGCGCTGCGCCTGCCGCGCCCGCACCGCCTGGCAGAGGCGCTGATGCAAGCTCTCGGAAAACTCGGGCCGAGCGGCCAATGCCTCGCGGCGGAGCCGGTCGGCCAGGGATGCTTCTTCAGGCGAAGACGGCGATTTAAACATGATGGACCTCCGCAGAGGCAGGTGAACGCGACACGACCTCCTTGGTTATCGCGGGTGAATTGTCGGGGGCAATCGATGCCGCTGGCGAGCAAGCACGCGCCTGGCCGGCGACGCTCGGCCGGCCGGAATCCCACGCTCGGGCCAACGGCAAGAGCTTCTTTCGGGCGCGAAACAACATGGTCTTCACTGAGACCCAGGAGCGGCCGAGAACCCGGGCGATCTCGCGGGTCGGCAGGTCCTCCACGTAGTAGAGCCAGAGGGCCGTCACCTGCTCTTCGGCGAGCACCTCCGCCACGGCCGACCAGAGACTGCGCCTGTCTTCCGAGACCACGACTGTTTCCAACGGGCCCGGCCGGGGGCACACGACCGCTTCGAGCGCCTCGCCATCGCCGCGGGGCCGCTGGCGGCGATGGTGGTTGATGCCGACGCGGCGGGCAATCGTAAAAATCCACGTGGCGAGCCGCCATCGCGGGCGGTAGCGGTGCAGGTTGGCATAAACGCGGAGAAACGTCTCCTGAACGAGGTCCTCCGCGTCGGCGCCGCCGCCCCGGCGCTGCAAGAAGTGCAGCACCGGGGCCTGGTAACGGCGCATCAATTCCTCGAAACTCGCGTCGCAGCCCCGCGCGGCTCGCCGCGCAAGCTCCTCGTCGCCAGCAGAGGATAAACACTCATCGGTCATCGTTGGCCGCTGTCAACCAAGGCACGCTGCCGGCCAAACCTGGTCCCCGCGGACCAGTTCCAAAAGGCGTTGCCGCCGGCTGCCTTGTGCATTTCCAGCATTCGCCGGATGTCTTTTCGCACATGCTCCCAGACGTCATCGACCGGCGCCTCGAAATCGACGCTCACGGAACTCGCATCCGCGCTGACCTTGATCGCCTCGGCAAGGGCCTTTTCCTTCGGGTCGTCTCCGGCGTGCAGGAGCCCCAAGGCACGGGCGCCCAAGAGGACGTCCTTCATATGCGCGGCGACCTCCGCCGATTTGACCGACAGCCTGGCGTGGGCGAACGACGTGCCCTTGTCTTCGCCGATGACGACGTTGAGCGTATCAAGCTGCTTGAGCAGCGGCGGATTGCCCGGCAGCCGGGCCTGGCCGATCCGCACCGCGCGTGCCACGAGCGCCGTGCCGGCCGGCGTGGCCGCGGCCAAGGGGCATGCGGCATCCAGGCACGGCGACTTGCCGTCCATCACGTCGATGGCCGCCTTGACCTCTTCCGGCGAGCCGCTGAAGACGATCACGTTCGACTTGTAGAACGCCCCGGCAACGGGCCGGCGGCCGCGCGGATCGACGTGCGTCCAGGAGACCACCGTATACGGGCCATGCATGGTCATGCGGTAGTCGGGCGCCCGCTGCACCTTCTCGGCCAACAACGCCTGATCGACGTCGGCGACGATGATCAGCACCCCTTTTTCTCGGCCGATGGTCTTGCCGTAGGCCGTGATTCCATGCAGGTCCTTTCGCGGGTCCATGCCCACGATCGTGCGCGACTTGTCGAGAATCGCCTCGCCGACCTTTCCCAGCGGGTGCTGCTCGACCAGCGCGTGGTACGCCTTCTGCGCGACGCTGGACGCCTGCATAACGCTCGCGTCGGCGTGGACCACCCATTGGGCGTCGCCGGCGACTTGCTTGGGGTCGAGCGGGCCGCCCAGGGCCACCTTGCCCAAAGCCAGCGCGACGGCCACCGCAATCCAACCGTGCCTCATGTTTCACCTCACATCGACAGGGACAGTGTAACGGGTCAAACCTGTCTCTGTATACACGCGGCGCGGCCGGTTGGTTACACGCTAGGATCGCCGCCGCAGCCTACCGGGGGGGTGCGCAACCGGCTACAATAGACTGGGTGGGGGCCCGCTCGTTGCCCATCCGGCGCGCGGCCCGCCGTAAACCTGCCGCTTGCCGCCCATTTTTCCCAATCACCGCCAGATTCATCCATGTCCGGCATCAGCATCACCTGTTTTGCTGCCAGTTATTCGGTCGCCTTGGCGCTTGAGTTGAGCCGGCTCGTGTTCCGCAGCGGCATTCGCGGCGCGATCATGCTCGGATTCGGCGCCGCGGGGCTGCTGGCGCACACGATCTACCTGTACGAGCGGGCAAAGTCCGTCTCGGGCAGTCCGCTTTCGAGCGAACAGGATTGGTACGTCGTGGCGGCGTGGTTTCTCGCCGCGACGTATCTCTACCTGACGGCGTACCACCGCGACAACGCGTTCGGCGTGTTCCTTCTGCCGCTGGTGCTCGGGCTGGTGGCCGCCGGCGCCTGGCTGGCCGACCCGATGCCGTTCGAGCGGCGTCCGGCGATTCTCGTCTGGGGGGTGGTCCACGGGGTTTCGCTGCTGCTGGCCACGGTGGCGGTGCTCGTGGGGTTCGCTGCCGGTTCGATGTATCTCGCCCAGGATCGCCGGCTAAAGAAGAAGCTGCCGCCGCCCCGAGGCCTGAAGCTGCCGAGCCTGGAATGGCTGCAACGGACCAACAGCCGGGCCGTCGGCCTGGCGATGTTGATGCTCGGGGTGGGGATTCTCGCCGGGGTGATCCTCAACATGATCTACGAACGGTCCGACGGCACGACCTTGCGCTGGAACGACCCGGTCGTCCTCGGCACCCTGCTGATGTTCTGCTGGCTTGTCGTTTCCAGCGGCGTAAGCGCGCTTTACAGGCCGGTTCTCGAAGGCCGCAAGGTGGCCTACCTGACCGTGCTGAGTTTCATTTTTCTGATCTGCCTGCTCAGCGCGGGGTTCCTCCTTGAGACCCAGCACCGCAGACTCCGCGGGGATGGGACGCAGGCAAGAACGATGGAAACGGCGCCGTTCGGCTCTCCGCGCCCGGCAGGGGTGGAGCGAGCGGAGGCGGCTTTCCAGCACGTGGCGGCGAGCGCCCCGGCGCTTGCCTTTCGGGCCATCGGCCGGGGAGGGGCGGCCGGATGAGAATCCAGGTCGTTGGTTGCAGCCATCACGACGCGCCGATCACGGTCCGCGAACGCCTCGCCTTCAGCGCCCAGCAGGCACGCGACGCGCTCGCCCGGTGGCGAGAGGAGTTCCCCGACTGTGAGATCGTCCTGCTCTCGACCTGCAATCGGACGGAACTGTACGCCGCCACGGAAGGCTCGGCTGGTCCGCATGGAGAAGACGTGGCGCGATTCCTGACCGCGTTTCACGGGATCGTTCCAGAGGAGGTCGCGCAACATCTGTTCTGCTACGAAGACGCCGACGCCGTTCGCCACCTGTTCACCGTCGCCGCCAGCCTCGACAGCATGGTGGTCGGCGAACCGCAGATTCTCGCGCAGGTCAAGCAGGCTTATCAGGCCGCCACGGAGCAGCAGGGGACGGGCCCGCTGACCCATGCCGTCTTCCAGGCGGCGATCAAGGTCGCCCGGCGGATCGCCGTCGAGACAACCGTCCACCAGCGGCGCGTGAGCATTCCCAGCGTGGCGGTGGCTGATTTCGCTCGGCAGATTTTCGAAACCTTCGACGACAAGGCGGCGCTGGTGATCGGGGCGGGCGAGATGGCGGAAGAGACGATCCGCTACCTCCGCGACGAGGGGACGCGGCAGATCATGGTCGTCAACCGCAGCCAACTCAGGGCGGAGGAACTGGCCGCCCGCTGGCAGGGCCAAGCGGTCTTGTGGGATCAGCTCGACCGGGCCCTGGCCGAGGCCGACCTGGTGGTCAGCACGACCGGGTCCTCGGAGCCGATCGTCTCCGCCGCACACTTCGCGGAGATCGCCAAGGCGCGCGGCCAGCGGCCGATCTTCATCCTCGACCTGGCCTTGCCGCGCGACTTCGATCCGGAGATCAACCGCCGCCCGGAGGTTTATCTCTACTCGATCGACGATCTGCGCGAGGCATGCGAGCGGAACCGCAAGGCGCGCGATAAACAGCTCCCCGCCGCCCAGCGGATCGTCGAGCAGGAAACGCTCGAGTTCATGGGCGAACTTCACCACCGGGCGACCGGACCGGTCATCCGGCGGCTCCGCCAGGGCTGGCAGAAACCGAAAGAGGATGAATTGCGGCGGCTGTTCCACAAACTGCCTGAACTCGACGAGCGGCAGCAGGGTGAAATCCGCCAGTCGTTCGAACGGCTGATCAACAAGCTCCTCCATCCGCCGCTCGAATCGCTCCGCGACGAATCCCGCAACGGCATCCCCAGCACGCTGCTGGAGGCCCTGGCCAAGCTTTTCCAGTTGAAGGACTGATCAGGCGCTGCGTTCTCCGAGAATAATCGGGGCTCGGGCTATCGCTGGGCGATCGGCGTGGCGGTGAGCAAGGCGAGTTGGGTCAGAATCCGCTGCTTGAGCGACCCCTCGGCGCGGCGCGAGGCCTGCTGGTAGTAGATTCGGGCGACGTTGGTCTTGCCCGACTGCTCGGCAATTCTCCCGCGTTCGAAAAGACTCTGCGCCTCGGCAAATCGCGCCTCCTGCTCGCCTGCCCGCTCGGAGCGGAGTTGATCCACGCTCTTGGCCAGGGGCCCGGAGGCCGGTTGCGGCGTCTGGCGCGTCTGCCAGGCCTGGCGCGGGGCGATGCCCGAGCGCGGCGCGAGCTGGCGGCCCGCCAGCGCCGTCGAAGAGGAACGGGCGGCCGGCGGCGCCAGCCCGGCGGTGGAGGTGCCGCGGGCCTGGCTCAAGAGATATTCATCCATCGCCTCGAAATCATGGATATAGACCGAGGTCCAGACACTCGAAGCGCTCCGCTCGGAACCGATCGAGCGATTGCGGAACGGGAGCAGGGGCGTGCCGAATTCGTTGCGCCCGCTGGCCGCCCGATTCACGCCCGCGGTGTAAACGCTCCCCCGATCGGGAACGGACACAACGGTGCCGGTCCCAAAGTAGGAATAGGTGGGAAGCTGGACGGCCTGCCCGCGGGCCGTCGCGGCGGCGAGCATCACGGCGGCCAGCAGTAGGCAGAATCGAAAACACGACATGCTCATGGGGTCCTCGATTTCTCTCGTCAATACCGGCTCTTGGGTGAAGGGGAATGGCGATCCCAGAGCATTCGCGGGCCGACGACCAGGTCGAGCATCCGCTCCTTGTCCCAGGGGAAGAGGCTGAGAATCTGCCCCTCTTTCCCCTCCGCGGTTTCGTAGGCCATCAGCCAGACACCGGTGTCCACCTCGTCGCTGGGGCGCGTGGCGACCACGATCGCGCCGGAGGGGGCGAACGAGAGCAACCCCTGGCGGTAGATGCTCTTGCCGGCGGACAGCTTGAAGGTCTTCAAGTGCAGTTCGCCCTCGTAAAGTTGGATTAAGTTCGGGCTCTGGGTGGCCGCCCAGCGGAGCGTCGCCGGATCAGCGGCCACGCCGCCGCGGCCCGGCAGGATCGGGCCCCGGAAAGCCGTATAGTCATCGCCGCCGAAGCGGTAAATCCCCTCTTCAGCGTCCGTGCCATAGATCACGTGCTTGTCGCGGGTGACGGCGACCGACATGTCCTGCTGCTCGTACTTGACATTCTCGAATCGGCGGTAGACGATCGGCTCCGTTCCCTCGATCGAGGTTGCCGCGAGCACATCGGCCATGCTGTCGGCCACGACGATCGTATCCGAATCGCCGCCAACCCCGACATCGACCGGATGGGGCAGTCTGCTATTGTTCTCGAGCACGACGGAAACGACGCCCGTCTCGTCGATGCGATAGATCTTGCCGCCGTCTCGCGGTGTGACGGCGATCAGGCCGTGTTGCCGGTGCAGGGCGAGCCCGGTCGCATGGTAAGGCAGGTTGACGATCCCGAGCACGCGGCCGGCGTCGTCGAGTTGGTAGATTTTGCCGCTTTTTTCACCGTCGTTTCCGGCGGAGACGTAGAGGACGATCTCGGGCAGCAATTCCGGCAGCTTTTCAAACTTCAGCGGCGCTCCGATGCGGGCCAGATCGCCGTAGCCTCCGCCAGCACCGTAGCCTCCGCCTCCGCCACCACCTCCGTAACCGGGCTGTCCAATCCGCGGATCGAAGCGGAATCGCGGATCGAAATACGGGACGACCGGCCGGTAGACGTCGATCACCGGGCCGGTCCTTTCCGGCAGGTTTCGGAGCCACTCCGGGCCGATGTCGTGGACGCGAACGCGAGGGCCGTCGGCAAGGTTCTGATAGCGGGGCCCAATCACGTTGTCCGGTCCGCCGCCGCCCGGCCCACCACCGCCCGGCCCGCCGCCGCCCGGCCCGCCGCCGCTGGCGCTCGTGGGACGATCAAGGTTCCTTGGGTACTGTTCGCCACTTGGCGGCTGATTTGGCGCTGCCTCGACGGGCGCGGCTTCAGCCGGCGGCGCCATCTGGCCCGGACCAGGGGCGCCGGGGCCGGACGCACCGGGACCAGGGGCGCCGGGGCCTGAGCCTGGCCCGCCTTGTCCGGTTTGCCCGGCAGCGGAGGAACCCTCCTCGGGCCCAGGGCCGTAGCCGTCCTCGGGACCGGGCCCAAGACGATCGTCCGGCGCCGGACCGGCGTCCTTGCCAGAGCCTTGCGGCGGAGCGGCATTCTGGGCGGCGCCTTCACCGGCCGGCGACGAACCGGGCGAGCCGGCGTCGGCGCCGCTGCCGGATGCGCCTGGGGCGGCGCCGGGAGCTTGCGGACTGCCCGCCGCGGCCGCGCTCTGCGCGCCATCGGCCGATGATCCCGGCGGGCCGGCGCCCATGCCCGGCAGACGGGGCGCAGCGCCGCTGCCGCCGGCGCCCATGCCCGGCAGCGCGCCAGCGCTTGGAGCGATTCCCAGGCCGTCGCCCTCGCCAGACCCCGCGCCAACCGACTTTCCGCCGACCGGTCCGCGCTGGGCGCCGCCAGCGCTCTCCGCGCCCGCACCGCGCGCCGGATCGGCGCCCGGTGCAGAACCAGTCTTTGGAGCATCGAGGTTTAAGCCAGTGGCCGATTTCTCGATTCTCGCCAACAGGTTGTCGTAGCGCCCGCGGCCGAAGGCGTCGAAAACCCAGGGATCAAGACCTACGCTTTTTTCATCAGCGCCGGCGCCGCAAATCGGACAGGCCTCGCCATAGGGGCACGCGGCGCCGCTTCTGCCACCACCTCCGCCGCCTGCCGCATGACCGCCGCCGCCACTACCGCCGCCGCCGCCACTACCGCCGCCGCCTGCCAGTCCCACGCCGCCGCCACCTCCACCGCCGAGGTGCACCTGGCCGCCCGCGCCGTCAACGTGGACGACGGCGCCGCGGTCGCGATGAACCACGATCGGCTCGGGTTGCTCGCGAACAATCACCTGGCCGGGCAGGTTCTCGTCAACGATCCGAGCCGGCGCCGGTGGCACATAGACGGCGCCAGGCTGCTCGATGATCGTCGGGCGCACCACTTCCGTTGGCAGCGGAGCGGTCTGGCGAACAATCGGAGCAGGCGGGGGGATAGCCGGCTTGGCGGAAAACAGCGGCACGCGCCGGCCGAGTCCATCGAGGTAAAGCCCCTCGAGGCTCGACCAGGGAACGTCGCGCTCGAAGACGAGCGTCGATTGGGGATTGCGCGGCTGCGTCTCGCCAAAAATCTCGCCGATCGTCTTTCCCTGGCTGTCGACAATCCGGAACTTGTCGACGCGGTGGTCTACGATCGTGGAATCAAACGACAGGTCCAGGTGAAGGTACTTCTGCGGGCCGGGCGAGTCTCCTGTCCGCGCCTTGGCGTGCTGGTGGGTGTCGCTGGTCGCAATCTTGGTGACATTCCAGGGAACGCCTTGGGGCGTCTCGGCGGCCATACACCGGGCTGCCATCAACGCGGCGGCCAACACGAGCATGAGTCGGCGCATCGGACGAACCTCCTGATTGCGGCTGACCAGCGGTGGACCCCCTCCCCGTGCCGGGCCGTAGCCTGGCGGGGACAGCCCCGGGAAACGACACCTCCCTAATCTTAAACCCGCTCAATTCGCGAAGACACTACCCGCCAATCGGGTTGGACCGTGAAAAAACCGCTCTCACCAGCCAGAGTCAGCCGTCAATCACCGGCGGCCGCGAGATTTTGGCAAACCGGACGGATTGGACTGCCGTACTCCAGCGGCAATAACACGCCCCCCAACCGATTTAAATCGCAGTGGGGCAGGCGGTCGCGTTTCCACCACCTGCCAGTCTATACGCTTCTCGGCAGCGATGCAAAGGAAATGGCCTTAAGCAGCGGGTTGAAGGGCGTAAGGCTGACTGGTTGCTCGCCGGCGCTGCTGGAGCCACTTCAGCTCTTGCGATCGGCTTGATATTCGAAGGGAAGGGAGGGGGATGACAAGGTTCCCAAGCTGGAGCTTGGGAGCCAGGAGGTTAGAGCTTGGGAACCAGGAGGTTGGAGCTTGGGAGCCAGGAAAGGCAGAGTGGCGCAAGACCACCAGCAGGCAGCCGCTTGCGCCTATTTAGCCGACCATTCCGTTTTTTTCGGGGCGGGAGTTGGCTGGCGCAACGTGGTTTCCCGCGCCTGCGGGGCGGCATCCTCCAGCTTGCGGTCCTCGACCGAGATAATCACACCGTCGATCCGCTGGCCCTCGACGATCTGGCTGGGCATGATCGGCGCTTGAAAGTCATCGCTGCGGAGTTGCCCCGCGCTGCTGACGGTCGTCGCCGGTTCGCCGGCGGCACTCTCATGCACGGTTTGGCTCTCGTGGATCGCCTGGCTCGTGCCGTTCAGGATCGAACCGGCGCGGGGCGTGTTCAGCCCGCAGTCCGCGCCGCACCCGTCGGCCACCGTTGGGCCACAGTAGTCGAACTCGCTGGCACACATCCGGCACCCGGCGGTCCAGGCAATCAGGCAGATCAGCGTCACCGCAAGTCCAAGGCGAGTCATGAAATGGCCTTTCGCGAGCAATTCCGATTTCGGCAAGGTTCAAGGCTCAGTTCCCAATGGCCAGCAGCAGAGAAGACTGGACCTTTGATTGGGAGCACCGGACTGAGGGAATTTGGACCTTGAACCATGGATTATGAACCTTGCCCAGATACGTCCGTGTTGACAGTACGGGCCGTACCGCTATATTCGGCCGCAAGGTCTTCCTAACCCGCATCTTTTTCCAAAAAATCAAATCTCAAATGACCGGCACGGACCCTACGAACGATAACGGTCCCGCCCAATCTTCCAGGGTTCGCCATTTTGCGGCGATCGTGCTCTTGTTGCTGGTATTCGCGACGGCGTATCGCAGCCTGGGGATCACGCGGCCGCTGGTCGGCAACTTCTCGACCAAGAGCGTGATCTACGGCATGATCGCCCGGAATTGGGCCGAAGGCCGCGCCGGCCTCTTCTACCCGACGATGGACGTGCTCGTCGGCGGCCAGCGGTCGCTCCACATGCTTGAATTCTCTGTTTCGGCCCAACTGACCGGGGCGCTGTGGAAATGGTTTGGCGGCTCGCTCGACGTTTGGGGCCGGGCGACGAGCGTGGCGTTCACTGCCGCGGCCATTCTGCTCCTGGTGGCGCTGGCTGGCGCGCGCCACGGCCAGGCCGCGGCGCTCGGGGCGGGACTCTCCCTGGCCCTCTCGCCGATCAGCGTCGTTTACGGCCAAACGTTCATGCTCGATGCTTCGATCGTGCTGTTTACCCTGGCCGTCTTCTATTGCGCCGACCGTTGGCTGGCCGGCGGCAACCCGGCGTGGCTGATCCCGCTATGCGTCTCGTTTGCCCTGCTCTTGCTCACCAAGGTCTACCTGGTGGTACTCCTGCTGCCGCTGGGGGCCATGACGCTCTGGCCGAGCCAGTTCGGGCCGAGCCTGTTCGTGCCGGGCCAGTTCGCGCCGGGCCAGTCGCAGCCGGCCGGCTCGCGCCTTCGGCGGGTCTTGCTTGCGCTGGCGGCGGCGATCCTGGCCGTGATCCCCGTCGCCCTATGGTGCCTCCACGCTCTCCGCACCGCCGCGCCCGGCAGCCCTCATGCCGACCACATCTACTCGTGCCTCCAGGGGAATGCCACGAGCTACCGGCCGCCGGACCCGCTGCTGTTTTCCGCTGATTTCTACGGCCGGGCGCTCGACGATCTGACCTCGGTGATCTTGACGCCGGTTGGGTTCGCGTTGTTCCTGGCCGGTTTTCTGGGCCGGCGCTGGCTTCGTTACCTGCCGTGGCTGGCGGCGATGGTCCTGCTCGTTCTGGCCTTGCCTCGCAAGTTTCACGAGATGAACTACTACTACCTGGCCTTGCTTCCACCCCTGTGCATCATGGCGGGGCTGGGCTGGCAGACGGTCCGGGAGAGTCTCCGCCCAAGCCGCGCGGCGACCGCCGGCCTGCTGATCGTGGCGATCGCCTTTTCACTCCGCTACTCGGTCAACCCGGCGTTCAGCACGCCCGATGAAGACCGGGCGGTCGTGGCCGCGGGCAGAGCGGTCCAGGCGCTGACCGCGCCCGGCGAGCCGGTCGCCACGATGCACGGCGGCGGGATTACGCTGCTCTACTACTGCAACCGGCCGGGTTGGTTCATCGCCCCGGAGACGGACGACCTGAAGCGCGCCTTGGAAGAGTGCCGCCGGCAGGGCGCGCGCTGGCTGGTCGTCGCGGGTCCCGAGGGTGAAGACACCCGGCTCGACGGGCGGATCGGCCGCGCGCCGGTCGAGGCCGGTTCGGGGTACCGGATCTACGCTTTGGCGGAGCGCTGACCGGCCGGGGGCGTCTACATTCTCAACAATGCCGAGCCCCAAACGAACCCCGAGCCGAAGGCCACCAGTTGCACCATGCTGCCCGGCCGGATCATGCCGCAGGAGCGGGCCTCGGAAAGCGCGATGGGGAGCGAGGCGGAGGCGATGTTGCCGTACTTCTCCACGTTGACGAAGACCTTTTCCTTCGGGAACCGGGTCTTCGCGATGATTGCCTCGAGCATCCGCAGGTTGGCCTGGTGGGGCACGAGCACGTCGACCTGGTCGAGCGCGAGTTGGTTCGCCTCAAGCGATTCGAAAAGGGCGTCCGACATGCGGGCGACGCCGTTTTCAAAGACCGTCTTGCCGTCCATGCGGAAGTGGACTCGCCCCTGGTCGATGTCGTCGTGGGTGATGTGTTCGGCACGCCCCAGGCCGCTGCCGGGGGCGGCCGTATAGAGCGCCTTGGCCAGCGAGCCGTCGGCGTGCAAAAACGCGGAAAGAACGCCCGGGGCGTCGTCTTCCGCCGGCCCGACCACCACCGCGCCCGCACCGTCGCCAAGCAGGATGGCGATGTTCCGCCCGTCGTAGGACCCGTCGATCCGCTTGGACAGGACCTCGGCGCAGACGACGAGAATGTGCCGATACGTTGCCGCGCGAATGAAGTGGTCGGCGATTGAAATCCCGTAGATCAGCCCCGCGCATTGCTGGCGGATGTCGATCACGCCGGGCCCCTTGATGCCGAGCTTGTCCTGGAGAAAGAAGGCACAGCCCGGATCGGCATGGTCGGGCGTGATCGTGTTCATGATCACCAGGTCGATATCGCCGATTTCCAGGCCGGCGTCGGCCAGCGCCGCCCGGCACGCCTCGGCGGCCAGGTCGCTCGCCGACACGCCGGGCTCGGCATGGCGCCGCTCGCGGACCCCCGTCCGCTCGACGATGAACTCGTTGGTGGTCTCCATCATCTTCATCACGTCGAAGTTCGTCACGACCTTCGGCGGCAGGTAACAGCCGGTACCGAGAATGCGGGATCTGGGCATGGGGAGGGTTCAGGGTTCAGGGTTCGGGGTTCAGGGTTCAGGGTTTTCGCCCCTGGTTCCCAAGCTCCGGCTTGGGAACCTCCCCACCCCCTACACCATGGTTTTCATCATTATTTCAGGTGC
>JAMOAF010000675.1 GCA_023621895.1 Planctomycetota bacterium | reverse complement strand
TCGAACCGCGGTGGCGGGGCGAGGGCAAGCCCACGCGGCTATCGGGTTGAACCGCGGCGGCGGGGCGAGCGCGGGGCAAGGCGCACGCGGCTATCGGCGGATGGTGGATTCGGCCGGAGTGGCGACTCAAGCGCGGGGCAAGGCGCACGCGGCTATCGGGTCGGACCGCGGCGGCGGGGCGAGCGCGGGGCAAGGCGCACGCTCGAACCGCGGTGGCGGGGCGAGGGCAAGCCCACGCGGCTATCGGGTTGAACCGCGGCGGCGGGGCGAGCGCGGGGCAAGGCGCACGCGGCTATCGGCGGATGGTGGATTCGGCTTTCTCGTAGGCCGTGATCTTGTCTTCGTGCGCGAGCGTCAGGCCGATGTCGTCGAGCCCGTTGAGGAGGCAGTGGCGGCGGAAATCGTCGACTTCAAAGGGGATTCTTAGTCCGTCGGGGCCGGTGATCGTGCGTGTCTGAAGGTCGACGGTCAGCTCGCAGCCGGGGCTGGCGGCGACGCGGGTGAAGAGGTCGTCGATCAGCGGCTCGGCGAGGCGGATCGGCAACATGCCGTTTTTGAAGCAGTTGTTGAAGAAGATGTCGGCGAAGCTTTCCGCGAGGATTGCGCGGAAGCCGTACTGCCCGAGGGCCCAGGGGGCGTGCTCGCGGCTGGAGCCGCAGCCGAAGTTTTTCCGCGCCACGAGGATGCTGGCGCCGCGGTAGCGGGGCTGGTTGAGCTCGAAATCGGGGTTGTCCGTGCCGTCGTCGCGGTACCGCCAGTCGAAGAAGAGGAACTCGCCGAAGCCGGTCCGCTCGATCCGCTTGAGGAACTGCTTGGGAATGATCTGGTCGGTGTCGACGTTCGACCGATCCATCAGGGCAACCAAACCGGTGTGTTTTGTAAAGGGGCGCATGGCGGGTTCTCTTTTCTCTTTGGCCGCCGCGGAGAGGGCGGGGCGGCGGCCGTGAAGCTGTCACTTGTATTGCCAGTGGCGGATGTCGACGAAGTGGCCGGCGACGGCGGCCGCGGCGGCCATGGCGGGGGAGACGAGGTGGGTCCGCCCCCCCTTGCCCTGCCGGCCCTCGAAATTCCGGTTGCTGGTGGCGGCGCAGCGCTCGCCGGGTTCGAGCCGGTCGGGATTCATCGCCAGGCACATGCTGCACCCCGGCTCGCGCCACTCGAGCCCGGCGGCGAGGAAAATCTTGTCGAGCCCCTCCGCTTCGGCCTGTTTTTTCACCAGGCCGCTGCCGGGGACGACCATCGCGCTGACGCCCGCGGCCGCCTGGTAGCCGCGGACCACCTTGGCGGCCGCGCGGAGGTCCTCGATCCGCCCGTTCGTGCAGGAGCCGATGAAGACGCGGTCGATCTGGATCGACTCGATCGGCGCGTGCGGGGCCAGGCCCATGTATTTCAGGGCCAACTCGGCCGCCTTGCGGTCCGTTTCGTCGTTAAACTCGGCGGGATCGGGGACGCGGCCGGTGACTTCGGCCACCTGGCCCGGATTGGTACCCCAGGTGACTTGCGGCTCGATCTGAGCGGCGTCGAACGCCTCGGAGCGGTCGTAGACGGCGCCGGGATCGCTGGGAAGCTGGCGCCATTGGGCGACGGCCGCGTCGAAATCCTTGGGGGCGAACGGTCGGCCGCGGAGGTATTCGAAGGTGGTTTCGTCGGGCGCGACGAGGCCGGCCCTGGCGCCCGCCTCGATCGACATGTTGCAGACGGTCATCCGCTCTTCCACTGAGAGGGCTCGGATGGCCTCGCCGGTGTACTCGATGCAGTGCCCGGTGCCGCCCTGGGTGGAAATCTTGCCGATCACGTGGAGGATCAGGTCCTTGGCGGTGACGCCGCCGGCGAGGCGGCCGCGGACGCGGATTTCGAGGGTTTTGGGTTTGTATTGGAGGAGCGTCTGCGTGGCCAGGACGTGTTCGACTTCGCTGGTGCCGATGCCGAACGCCAGGGCGCCGAAAGCGCCGTGGGTGGCGGTGTGGCTATCGCCGCAGACGATCGTCATGCCGGGCTGGGTGAGTCCGAGTTCGGGGCCGATGACGTGGACCACGCCCTGGTTGACGTCGTCGAGATCGTAGAAGCGAATGCCGAACTGGCGGCAGTTCGCCCGCAGCGTGTCGATCTGCTGTTTGGAGATCGGATCGAGGATCGGCAGCGACCGGTCGGTTGTGGGCACATTATGGTCGGCGGTGGCCACGGTGCGCTCCGGGCGGCGGACCTTGCGCCCGGCGAGGCGGAGCCCTTCGAAGGCCTGCGGGCTGGTGACTTCGTGGACCAGGTGGAGGTCGATGTAGAGGATGGTCTGCTTGCCGGATTCGGCGTGCACGACATGCCGATCCCAAATCTTTTCAAACATCGTCCGCGGGGGGGTCGATTTGTCCATCGGTTCCACCAATCGCTTGTTTCAAACCTGGTTTTGGGGGCGCCACCGGCACGCCGCTGTGTTGCCGCAGGAAAGGAAAACCTTTATTTTAGCCGATGGAATTGCGGGGGGACAGGTGTGTGTTTGCTGGCGAAATGCAGGATTTGGGGCTGCCCCTGCGGGGCGAAATGTGGAATTTGGGGCTGCCCCTGCGGGGCGAAATGTGGAATTTGGCGGCTTGGCGGACCCAGGGCGGCGCTGCGCGGCTGTCGCCGCTGCGCTCTGCCCTGGGCTGACTTGGGGCTGCCCCTGCGGGGCGAAATGCGGGATTTGGGGCTGCCCCTGCGGGGCGAAATGCAAGAGATTCATGGTTGCCCCTGCGGGGGGAAATTGGAGGGGCGGCGCGATGGACCGTTGCTCACGCGTGGCCGGCGGCCATCCGCGGCGCTGGCCGCGAGGTTCGCCGCTGCCACCAGAGGGCGGCGTTGGCCGGCCCCCAGAGTCCGGCCGACTGGCAGCCGCCCAGGGCGCCGGCGAGCTCGCGGGCCGACTGGTAGCGCTGGGCGGGCGATTTATTGAGGCATTTCATGATGATCTGTTCCAGGTCGGCCGGCACGCCCGGATTGTGCCGCGAGGGGGGCACGGGTTCGTCGTGGGCATGGGCCATGATTACTTTGACGGGCCGATCGGCTTCGAAGGGCGGGTGGGCGGTGAGGAGGAAATATGCCACCGCGCCCAGCGAGTAGATGTCGCTGCGGGCATCGGCGTTCGATTCGCCCATCGCCTGTTCGGGCGACATGAAGAGCGGCGAACCGGTGATCGTCCCCTCGGCGGTCAAGTGAAGCGGCGCGTCCTCGATGAGCGGCTTGACGAGCCCGAAATCGAGCAGCTTGGCCACGTCGTAGACGCCGCCTCGCTGGGCGCTGAAGATGTTGCCGGGCTTGATATCGCGGTGGATCAGGCCCATCGAGTGGGCCTCGGCCAGGGCGTCGCACACCTGGCGGAGAAGGTACACGGCCCGCTCCGGCGGAATCGGCCCATACTTTTCCACCAGGTCGGCCAGGCTCATGCCCGGCAGGTACTCCATGACGTAGTAGAACGTGCCGTCGCTGGTCACTCCGTAGTCGTAAATCTCGATCGTGTTCCAGTGGCTGAGCCTGGCCGTCTCGCGGACCTCGCGTTGAAATCTGGCCAGCACTTTTTCGTCGCCGAGGCGATCGGGCCGGATCATCTTCAGGACGCAGGGGCGTTTCATGAGCTGATGCTCGGCGAGGTAGACCTCGCCCATCCCGCCCGCGCCGATCCGCTGCCTGAGCCGGTATTGTCCCAACTGTTTCGCTTCAAAGGCTTCGTGCTGGAGCGAGCGGATCGTGTCGACGCCGAAGACGCTCCCGCCGGCCGTGAGCAGCATGATCAGAATGAAGCTGACCAGCTTGTCGCGGGCGGCGGAACTGGAGGCTACCAGTTGGGCCATTTCCGGATGGGTCAGAAGCGTGATCACCAGCAGCAGGATCGGGGCGGCCGCCATCAGGCCGATGACGAACGACGCGCGTCGGAGCGTGTTGGGAATGAACAGCGCGTAGGTGAACATGAGCGCGATCCAGATGTCGGCCGGGTAGTCGAAATAGCCCATTTGCCGGCAGCAAACCAGCGCGCGGTTGTAGTACACGAGAAGAAACAGCAACAGCGGCAAACCGAAGACCGCCACCTCGGCCCTGCGGAGCCAGACGAGCGGTATGGGGCGTTTGCGGCACATGGGCAGGCCGATCGCGCCGAGGACGGCGGTCACCACGGCGTGGAGCACGAACAGGACCACCCCGACGGTCGACGAGAAGTCGGCCTGGAAGAAATGTTTGACGAGAAACACGGCGAAGCCGGCGAAGAGCAGCAAAGCGGCCAGCCGCAAGCGGCGGTGCAGCAATCGGAGCAGCTCGCCCGTCAGGCCCAGCGAGCTGCCCTCAACGAGCTTGACGAAGCGGCAAGCGGCGGGGGGCCCCTCATAGCTCGGCACTTCGCCAGGGGTGGAGTTGTCCATCACGAGCGTTGGTTGTTCCGCGGAGCGCACGGGAGAGGTGGGGGTCTGCTCGTCCATCGGACTCAAGGCGGCTGCGCCGGCGATCCACAACAGTCGCCTTTGCAAAGACCGCACGGTACGGGGGGGGCAACGAATCGGAGTGGTGACCGGCTTCCCCTAATCTTAAGCCGCGCGTGCGGTCTCGGGCACCCCCTCTACGCTGCCCGCAAGTGCCGCTTGCGAGCGGCCAGGGCCTCGATTTCGGCAGGCTCGATCCGCTCGTAGCCCGCAGATTCCCCCGTCCGGCATGGTTTTTGGAGGAAGACCACGCTCTGTTGGTGGATCATCCGCGGGAAGTAGAACCAGGCCCTGTCCACCAGGTCCGGGTCCTGGCAGCCCGAAATGACGATCAAGTCCGTGCCGGCAAGTGCATTGGCCACCTGGGCAACCCCGCTAAAGGCATCGCCGGGCACCAATCGGACACGTGCCCCGGTCTGGGCGAGCAAGCGATGGGCCAGTCTCAAGGTCATCCCCCGTCCGTGGGAGGGGTCCCTCGCCTCGAATAGATCGATCCCCGTGTAGTTGACCTCCGGCCCTGTTCGGAAGTGGGATGCGATCTGGATCATCCGCGTGGCCCGCTGGCCGGGTCCCACGCCTACTTCAAGGATTCTTGTGGTTCGCCCTTTGAGGAGTTCCTGGTAAACTGGGCGATCTTCGGCCGGTTTTGAAAGGTGAGCAAGGTGAAACGTCCAGACTCGTTCCTTGAGTGACAAGTTCGCCCTCCTTGGCATCCAAAAAGCGTCGTTGTTTTGGCTCTTTTCGGTTCTTTGCCCCCTCACCGCCCGCCCGATCAGCCGAGAGGAGCTGCCGGTGGTTTATCCCTTATTACCTTTCGTCCTCGCGGCCCTGCCGGGTACAACGGAAATTGAATGGTCCGATGGAATAACGGACCGGCCCGCACGGCGCTGGGCCGGATCATGCCGCCCGGCGCCGCGGAATCGCCTCGGCGGTGGCAGCCCGGAGCACCTTGGCCGCCGCGCGGGACGTGTCGTCGACGTCGTCGAGCGAGAGGGTCGGATGAACCTGGAACATGAGGCTCGTCTGGCCGAGTTCGCGGGCGACGGGGAGGGGTTCTTTCGGGCACGAATCGCTATGGGCAAAGGCCCCCTCGCGATAAATCTCGGGGCACACCCCGCTGCCGCATGGAATGCCTTCGGCGACGATCGCCTCGACGATCCGGTCGCGGGACCACCCGGCTTTCAGCAGCTCGGGCCGAACGTAGGCGTAGTACTTGTAGTAGGCGTGCTCGACGTGGGCGGGGGGCGCAGCGAGGCGCAGCGACGGGATCGCGGCCAGCCGGGACTCGAGCCGGGCGGCCAATTGGCGCCGCCGCTCGACCCAGCCGGGCAGTCTGCGGAGCATCACCCGCCCGATCGCTCCCTGGATCTCGGTCATTCGCCAGTTCGTGCCCACCCGCTGGTGCAGCCATCGAAAAACGCTTCGAGTGTCGTGGCGCGTTACGGCGTCCCAGCTTTTCCCGTGGTCCTTAAGGCTCCAGACCTTTTGCCAGACGTCCTCCCGGTCGGTGGCCACCAGGCCTCCTTCTCCGCCGGTTGTCAGGATCTTGTCCTGGCAGAACGAGAAGGCGGCCACGTCGCCGAGGCTGCCGGCCGGCCGGCCACGATAGGTTGCGCCGTGGGCCTGGGCGCAGTCTTCGATCACCGCCAGGCCGTGCCGCCGGGCGAGGTCGACGATCGGCTGCATCTCGCAAGGCCAGCCGGCCAGGTGCACGGCGATGATCGCCCGCGTGCGGGCGCTGAGCGCCGCGGCGACCGTTTCGGCGGTGACGTTCTGACTCTCGCGGTCCACGTCGGCAAACACCGGCCTGGCGCCGCGCGTCACGCAGCAACTCGCCGAGGCGATGAAGCTACGGCAGGTGACCACCACTTCGTCGCCGGCGCCGATGCCCAGGCCGGCCAAGGCCGCTTCGAGAGCAACGGTGCCGTTGGCCACGGCGACTGCGTAGCGGCGTCCGAGGCGGGCCGCATACTCCTGTTCGAACGCGCGCGTCTCCTCGCCGGTCCAATAGTTCACCCTGCCGCTCCGCATCACGGCGGCGGCGGCCTCGATCATCTCTTCATCGAAGACGGGCCAGGGGGCCGGCGGAGCTTGCCGCACGGGCCTCCCGCCATCGATCGCCAGTTTGTCGTTCATGATGCATTCTGCTGAGGTTGGTGAGCAGTCAACTATTGCTCGGTAGGACGGGTCTCCAGGCCCGTCACTTCGTAGTACGGGTTTGCAGCCTGTTTCCAATCGTACGCGCCGGGCGTAAGGAGCTTCGACGGGCCTGGAGGCCCGTGCTACGGAGTGACGGGCCTGGAGACCCGTGCTACGGACGTTAGTGAAACGTGACGGGCCTGGAGACCCGTGCTACGGACTGACGGGCCTGGAGACCCGTGCTACGGACGTTAGTGAAACGTGACGGGCCTGGAGACCCGTGCTACGGACTGACGGGCCTGGAGACCCGTCCTACGGACGTTAGTGAAACGTGACGGGCCTGGAGACCCGTCCTACGGACTGACGGGCCTGGAGACCCGTCCTACGAGGGGGTTGTCTCCGTTATGCTGCTCGTGCCACGTTTGCCCCGGGAAAGAAGAATTCCTTGCCGGGTACTCCCACCACCGTCATGCCTGGGCGCACGCGGCGCCGCGCGGTGCTGCCGGCGCTGATCTGGGCCCACGCCCCGACGACCGTCTTGGGCAAAACCGATGCATGGGTCGCCACGTAAACGCCCCGCTCGAGGACCACGCGCCCGCAGATGTCGACAAACCCGGCGAGCGTGCAGAAGTCGCCGAGCCGGGCATCGTGGCCGACGGCGGAGTTCACATTCAATTGCACGTGCCGGCCGATGGTGGCGTCGACCGTGACCATCGCCTGGCGGCAGAGGATCGATCCCTCGCCGATCTGGGTTCCCATCCCGATCGCCGCCGTCGGATGGATCAGGGTCGCCCAGCGGGCGCCGAGGGCATCGAGGCGCGTGACGAGCTCCTCGCGCGTGCCGCTGTTGGCCACCGCGCAGACGGCCAACGGCCGGCCGAGGGTTCCATAAGTCTCTGGCCGGCCGAGCAGCGGAGGATAGTGGGAAAACTCGGCGAGCGCATTTGGATTGTCGTCCAGGAAGCCGAGCAGATTCCATTTCGGCTCGGGGGCCGCGCGATTGATTTCGTCCACGAGCCAGGCTACTTCGCGGCCGAACTCACCGGCCCCGAGGATTACAAGCGGTTCCATGCGGCGACCTCTCGAAATCGGGATGATGTGTTCGTTCGTGCCCAGGAATTCGGGCATCGTGGCATCCGAGCCGTGCGACACGCCTTCGCGGCGGAGGACCACGAGAACGGTTTGGAGGAGAATCGACAGGTCGAGCGGCACGCTCCAGTGATCGACGTACCAGGTGTCGAGCCGGAATTTCTCCTCCCACGAGAGGGCGTTGCGCCCCCGGACCTGGCACCAGCCGGTGATGCCCGGCTTGACTTCGTGGCGGCGAGCCTGCTCGGGCGTGTAACGATCGAGATACTCCGGCAGCAGGGGCCGCGGGCCGACCAGGCTCATCTCTCCCCGCAGCACTTGCAGGAGTTGCGGCAGTTCATCGAGGCTCGTCTGGCGAAGCAGGCGGCCGAACGGCGTCAGGCGTGCCGCATCGGCGAGCGGCCGTCCGTCGCTGCCGGTGGCACTGGTCATCGTGCGAAACTTCCAGATCGTGAAAATTCGCCCGCCCAGCCCAGAGCGTTTTTGCAGAAAGAAGACGGGCCGCCCGAGAAACAGCCACACGAGCGCCGCCACGCCGGCCATCACCGGCAGCAGGACAGCGCTCAAGATCGACGCTCCGACGAGGTCGATCGCCCGCTTCAAAAAACGGCCCCAGAAGGGACGTGATCCTCGTTGCCGATTCATGCGGCCTCCTTGCCGCTGTTGTTCTCCGATGTTTCAAGCGTCCGCCGCGCTCGTTGCGGTCAAGCTGCTCGGCGGAGGGCCGCGTGCTGACATTGGCGGGCGGGCTCGATGCCGGTCAGCCGGCAGAAAATCGCTTCGAGCTTTTGCACGCTAAGGTCCGCGTCGAACTGCGTTTCGGCGAGGCGGCGCGCCCGGAAACCGGCGGCTTGGGCTTCATGCTCCAGAAAGTGAATCAGCGGATCGACGACCGATTCGACCTGGTGGGCGTCCCAGACCATGCCGCAGCGGTTGACGCGGATGAGCCGCGCCAGCCAGCCCTGGTGATTGATCGCGATCGGCCGGCCGGCGGCCAGGGCGTCGAACAGTTTGCTGGGTGAGCAGGCCCAGAGCGGCTCGCGGTCGATGACCGTCGACGTGGCCAGATCGGCGGCCGAGAGGATCGCGGGGATCTCGCTCCGCGGCACCGGCGGCTCGATGAACAGGTTGACGCCGAGAACCCCGAGCTGCTCGGCCAGGCGGCGGATGTTTTCCTCTTCGCGGCCGGCGCCGACCAGGAGAAACCGCACCTCCGGATCGCGGCGGCGAGTCGCGGCGGCCAGGCGCACCAGGTACTGGCAGCCATTGACCAGGCCGAACGCGCCGGTGTAGACGACCAGGGGCCTGTCTTTGAGCCACGGGCGGCTGCGGCGAAAGCGGTGTCCCTCCTCGGCTGGTACGCGGAATGCTTCCACGTCGCTTCGCATTGGGATGTAGGTGACCTTCTGCCAGGGCACGCCGCTGGCAACGACGCCCGCGGCCGTGTCGGGCGACGTGCCCGTGATGTGCGCCGCGCTGCGATATGCGTACCGCTCCATCCGGCGGGCGGCGGCCACCAGCGGGCGGCTGCGAAGCGCCCCCACGGCGATGGCGGTAGCCGGCCAGAGATCGCAGGCCTCCAGCACCAGGGGAATGCCTTTCTTGTTCGCCGCGCGGATCGCCGGCAACGCGGTCGTCAGCGGCGGACTGACGGCGTGCAGTACATCGCCCGGCAGGAGGGCCGCTCGCCGGCTGGCTGAAACGACAAACTGGGCAAAGGAGAGCAGCCGCCGGGCGTAGGACATGCGGTTCGAATAGGCGATGCCTCGCCAATGAATCTCGATCCCCGAGTGCTCCGTCACCCTCCATCCCCGGTGGAGGGCGTGCATATCGGACGTGACCACGCGGACCTCGTGTCCCCGGTCGACCAGCCGCCGGGCGAGATCGTAGGAGAACGTCCCGCCGGCCCGGTCCGGAGTATGAAAAAACTGGTGAAGATAGATAATTCGCATGGTAGCCGGGTAGCGAGATGGGAGTCGTATGCGCGGACGGTCGTCGTGGCGCCCCACCGTAGGAGGAAGGGCGGGGGGGATAATACCGGATTGGCATTGCGGCGTTCAAGGCCAATCGGTTCCCAGCGTGCGAAGAGGTGGCCACAGAAGCCGCATCGAGCGTCTGACCCTCTGAAACGGCGATTAGCCAGGAGATTCATTCTGGCGATTGACTCGCGTGCGTATCGTGGGAAGAGTCGCCTGGGAGCCGGTAAGCGAGGCGAGGCAGCCCGCTGGACGGGGGGGCTGCCGTGAAGTAGAATTTCCTAGAAACGTGGAGGAGTATCCATGAGCACCATCGACGCGCCGCTGGAGTGGGTCGAGACCGTTGGCAACCTGCGTCTGCCTCCCAAGACGAACCAGCGATTGCAGGAACTCATGGATCGCAACAACGAGGGTTCTTTGTCGGACGTCGAGCGTTCGGAGCTGGAATCCCTTGTTGAACTCAGCGAACGCCTGTCGTTGGTCCGCGCCGAAGCCCTTCACTTGCTCGGGCGCAAACCGGAATGACGTCGTGGGGCAAGATCGCCGAAGAGGTGGAGAAACGCGCTGGCCGACGGTGTGAATACTGCCGGATGCACCAGTCTTTACAGGGGGCCACGTTCCACGTCGAGCACGTCGTTCCCCGGTCTCTAGGTGGAACGTCGGAGATCCACAACCTGGCCTGGGCGTGCCCAAGCTGCAATCTGCACAAGTCCGATCGCGTCGAGGTGCAATTGCCGGGCGTCTCGCAAGCCGTGCTGCTTTTCAACCGCTTATGACGCGCTCCGCCGCTTCGCGAGCCCCAATTCGCGGAGCATGTACCAGTCGTGAATCCCGTCGGGGATGCGACTGGCGGCCCAGGCGGCCAATCGGGTCCGGAAACCGACCGGGTATCGCGTCTTCGGCCTGTTGGCGGTGAGGGCATGGCGGATGACGCGGACGACGCGCTCGGACGGCATGCCGGTGCGATCCATTGCCGCGGTGGCTTTCCGCATCGCCAAAACGTCTTCGTCATAAAGAGCTTGCACTTCAGAAGACGCATCGGCCCGATTCTGGCCGCGGGCGTCGGCCAGCTTGCCCCAGATCGGCGTGGCCACGTTGTCGGCCTCGACAATCGAGACGGAGATTCCCCAGCCTCGGAGTTCCATCCGGAGAGAGTCGGCGAGCGCCTCGAGGGCGAACTTCGAGGCCGCATAGGGTCCCAGGTAGGGGGGCGCCGCCAGCCCCGCGATCGAGCCGATCAGAACGATCCGGCCCCGCCGCCGCCGGATGAGGGGCAAGACCGCCTGGGTCATTGCCA
Source organism: Planctomycetota bacterium (assembly GCA_023621895.1). Lineage (GTDB taxonomy): Bacteria > Planctomycetota > Planctomycetia > Pirellulales > Thermoguttaceae > JAAYCB01. Next base: position 3,242 of record JAMOAF010000675.1, on the reverse strand, counting down.
GTGTTCCGAACACGTTCACTTCGAACTGGCGGCGAAGCTGGTCGAGGGCGACGAGCTCGAGCGGCGCGGAGACGACGATTCCGGCGTTGTTGACCAATCCCCAGAGGCCCGGCTGGCCCACCTGCGCCTCGACTGCCGCGGCGGCCTGGCGGACCTGGTCCGCATCGGTCACGTCGACCAGCACGGAGCGGAGGTTGCCCTGTGACTCTGCCTCGAGGCGTTTTCCGTCGCTTTCCTTGCGCACCCCGGCAAACACCTGAAACCCCCGGGCGGCCAGATCGAGAGCAGAGGCGCGTCCGATGCCGGTCGAGCATCCGGTGATCAGCACGGCCCTGTCTTTGTTCGAATGGTTGTGCATCGCGCCCGCCCGCCTCGCGGTCAAGTGGAAAAGGTGTTCTCCGAGTCCATCGCCGAGTCGGCATACTGGTAGCGGTCGATGAAATCGCCCCACCGCTGGCTGATCTCCTCGTACATCTCGCGCGAGAGGCGGTGCCGGTTGACCTTGTAGCCGCGCATGCCGGCCGCCTTCTCCTTGAGCGCCGGCAGGATCTCGGCGAATCCGCCCAACTCCAGTTTATCGTAAATCTCGCGGACCCGGCCGACCGGATCATCGATCAGGTCCTCGTAGCGTACCTCGCAGAATCGTTCCGGGGCGATTCTGGGCCTGCACTCCTCGAAGACCTCGTACATCCTCGAGAAGTTGGAGAGGACCTGTTCCTCCAGGCCCTCGTGCGTGGGGCGCTGCAAACCCTCGTCTTCCGACAGCCGCTGCCAGGTGCGGACCGTGGAGGGGAAGATCACGTAGGGGTCGCGGACGATGTGCACGAAACGCGCGTCGGGGAAAATCTCCCGCAGCACGTCGACGCGGCACGTGTGCAGCGGTGTTTTGAGCACGACCCGCCGGCCGCCGCCGGCAAGGGTCACGCATTTCAAGAAGTAGACAAAAGCCTGTTTCCAATCGGCAAGTTCGGCTGCGGAAATCCCCTTCAGGTCGAAATACTCGGAGTTGATGTCCGGGATGTTCGGGAAGGCAAACACCATGTAGGGCGAAGGGATGCCCATGTTGCAGAGCGCGAATTCATCTTCCTGCGGGCGGTCCCAGCCGACTTTCATGTTGTCCATCGGGCGCCGCGAGGGCATCAAGAACTTCAGCCACCAGGGAACCAGGTATCGCGAGACGAGGAAGTGACGCGGCGTGTAGCAGGCGTAGGTGTTCGGACAGGTGTGCCGCTCGTCGAGCACCAGCAGCTCGTGCAGCAGCGTCGTCCCCGACCGCCAATGGCCGAGAATGAAGATCGGCGCCTTGTCGATCGCGAGCGAGCGGATTCGCCGCCCGTAAAGCATCTGCTGTAGCGCCGCCAAGGCCGAGCTGATCGGCGTGCTCATCGAGATCGTGCCGGCCAGCACCCATCGCGAAGGCGAGATCGCGGGGCGATGGCGGGCAAGGGTCTTGAGCCATGCGCCCATGGTCATTCCATGCCACATTCGCGGATGCCAGGGCATCGCCGGCGAGCCGGTTTTTTCCGCGGACTGAGGTTTTTGTGGTACTCTTAGCATTGTCGACATGCTGGCTCCCGATGGAGTCGATAGTCTCATTCGTAAAACGCTGTCTTGTGTTCCGCCATCCGCCGCAGCCGATCGGGCGGCTCCATCCGTCTTCCAATTCCCGCGAGCGGGCCGGCCAGCCGGAGCAATTCCACGATGCCCACCTGATCGGCCCAGAACAGCGGGCCTCCGCGGCGCGGGCTCATGCCCAGGGCGAGGACGGCGCCAAGGTCGATGTCGCCCGGCAGGCAACCGGCGTGCTCTTCCAGGAGCCGGACGCCCTCAAACAGCATCGGCAAGAACAGTCTCGCCGCAACAGAATCGGCCGCGGCGGGGTCGCCGCGCGGCGTCTTCCATCGCTCGACCAGCGCGGCGACGGCCGGATCAGTCTCCTGCTCAAGGCTGCCGTCGTCGCGCCGCGTGTATCGGAAAAAACCGGCTCCGGTCTTCGAGCCCAGGCGGCGCGCCTTGACCATCGCCACCAGCAGGGGGGAGATCGCGATCCGGTCTTCGTACGCGCCGGCGAAAACCCAGCCGCAATCCAATGCGGTGTCGAGCCCGATCTGGTCGAGCAGGGAAAGGGGACCCTTGGGCATGCCAAAATCCAGCGCGGCACGCTCGATCGTCTCTACCGCCACGCCCTCGGCAAGCAACTGCATGCCCTCGCTGACGTAGGGGAGCATCAGTCGATTGACCAGGAATCCGACCACGTCGGGCGCGAAAATCGCTTCTTTTCGCAGGGCCGCGGCCAGCCCGACGGCCTTCTTGCTCGCCGCGGCCGCGGTTGCCGGCCCGGCGATCACCTCCACGACCGGCCGTTCCTCAACCGGCAAAAAGAAGTGAACTCCGCACAATCGTTCGGGATGAGCCAGGCCCCGCGCCAGCCGGCCAACCGGGATCGTCGAGGTGCCCGTCGCCAGCAGCGTCTCGCGAGGCAGCCGGGCGTCGAGATCCCGCAGCAGCGAGCCCTTGGCGCCCGCATCCTCCACGATCAATTCGAGCACCACGTCGCAGGCGGCGAGCGACTCGCTCCGCCCCGTGGCCGCGGCTTGCCCGACCGGCTTGCCGCGCCCCTGGTGCGTTTCGGCGATCCGGGCGAGCTTCTCTCCCGCGCTGGTCCATGCCGACTCGAGGGTGTCGGTGAGCACGACGTCGATCCCCTGCCGAATCGCGGTTGCCGCGACCGCCAGGCCCATCGTCCCCGCGCCGACAATCCCGATCGTCGCAATCGCCCGTTGGCCGCTGATCTCCTCAGCCGTGGCGAGCCGCCGCCGGTTGGCCGCGAGCAACTGCTCGATATGACGAACTGCGTCGTCGCCCCGAGCCTGATCCAGTTGAAAAGCTGCTGAGATTCCCAACGTCCTACTCGCCCCCGCTGTGCGCGGCATTCTGCACCGAAAAGCCGCTATTTATCTAATTTAACCATCTTGGGTCAAACGCACAAACGCCTCCGGAGTATCATCGACACAAATCTCGCGGCCACGCCTGTTGATCTTGAGCAACGAGCCGGGGGTGGGAGGTGGTGGCCACAGGCGAGCGTTCCCAAGCTGGAGCTTGGGAACGAGGTGGGGAGGGGAATGAGGTGAGGAGGGGTGGAGCTTGGGAACGAGGTGGGAGGGTGGTGGCCACAGGCGAGCGTTCCCAAGCTGGAGCTTGGGAACGAGGTGAGGAGGGGGAACGAGGTGGGAGGCTGGAGC
>JAMOAF010001018.1 GCA_023621895.1 Planctomycetota bacterium | reverse complement strand
TCGTTTCCAATGCACTCAGCGGCAGAGCGTTTTCCTGCCAGTGGGACCTGGACGGCGACGGCCAGTACGACGACGCCTTTGGCACGCATGTCCGCTATTCAGCGGACACCCCGGGAACGATAATGGTTGGCCTCCGAGTGACTGATTGGCGGGGCAACTCGGACACCGACGTTGCCGCCGTGCATACCCTGGCCAACGAATCGGGCTTGGAGATTCAAGGCGGAGAGGGAGTGATGGATGGCGGGGCCGGAATTGTGCTGCGGTCCACCCTCGGCCTGTCCGATCTCGGCCCCGGGAGCACCCTGACCTGGTCGGCCACGCTCAACGGCGCCCAGGTCGCGTCGGGAAGCGGCGCCGAGTTCGTCTTGCCGCCTGCCGGTCTCGGCGACTATCTCGTGTCTCTCACCCTTACGACCGACGGGCGGGTCGTCGGCGAGGCCACGGAGGCAATTCGCCTCGTTCACGACTTCGGGCCCATCGACTCGACGCTGACCTGGACGTCCACCCAGACGTCACAGGGGGATTTCTTCCACCGGCTACAGACCACGCGCGACGCAAGGCTGACGCTGGAAGGGCGTGCACGGAAGGCGAACCACGAGATCGAGCTCCAATTGTACGACGCCGATTTCCGGCCGTTGGACCAATCGGTGACAGTCGGTGGGAATTGCCGTGTGGAGTGGGATGCCCTGCCGGAAGAGACGTATTACTTCAGCCTGCGGGCGCCGGTAGCGTCCGAGCTGTGGGCTCTCAATGCAATCGACGAGAAGGACTGGCATACGACCGTGTTCGGCAGCGTCGGGCGCGATACGTTCCAGTTCAATGACAGGCTGGGTTCCGTCTCGTTGAATGGATTCACATATGCCCTCAAAATGAATCGATTCCGCGAACTTGCCTACCATGGCAACGGCGGCGACGACGAAATCGTGCTCTACAGCTCGCGCGACGGCGACAGCACCTTCACCATTGAGCCGGGCAAGTTGGATGCTTCCAACAGCGCGGGCACCTGGGCGGTCGGCGCCGACGGTTTCTCCACCCTCCTGGCCTATTCGACCGGCTGGCAGGACAAGGCGATCCTTAAGGATTCGCCAGGGTCCGACAAATTCAAGGCCGAGCCGAACGTCACCAAGATGCTCCGCCACGGGGATTATTACTGCCGTCTGAAATCGTTTCCGGAAGTGCGTGCCGTCTCGGAAAGCGGCGGAAACGACGTGGCACTGTTCTACGGTTCCTACACCGACGACCAGCTCACCGCCCAGCGAGGCGAGATCCGTCTGGAAGGCTACCAGAACGACTCCAAAGGCAATCACTTCAACTACTCGGCAGCGGGCTTCCGCAACGCTCAGATTCGGGGCATGGGGGGCCGCGACGTGGCGACGATGATCGATTCGGCCCTCGACGACGAAATCCGTGCCAGGCAGCACAAGGTGGCGATGTGGGCCGGCGACGAGGCGGCGCCCGACTATCAGATCGTCGCCCGGAACTTCAGCTCCGTGTCGCTCCAGGCGCCAAATGGCGGCTATGACAGGGCCAAACTTCACGACACGGCCTATGAGGACTCGCTGGAGCTGGGAGCCAACTCCGCCCGTCTGCACCTTCATCCCGAGAAACTCGACGCGATGTACGAGGCCCTGGCCTTCGAGTGGGTCAAGTGTTACTCGACCACCGGGAAAGACACGGTCACCGGCGCCTACGATCCGCTCCAGATGCAGCTCGTCCTCGACGGCCCCTGGAACATACCGTAGATGGTTGACGTCGACACGGAATCACGGTAGCGTAGCTTGCCGGGAGACCAACGACACTTCCGATGGCCTTGTTTTCGGAGACCTCGACCATGTCCAAGCTTCTGCCCTGGCTCGTTGCCGGTTTCGCATCGCTCCTTGTCGCTCACGCCGGCGCGATGGCCGCCGATGTGGGGACGAGCAAGAGCTTCCACGGACCGGTAGGCCTGCAACTCTACAGCCTGCGCGAGATGCAAAAAACAGAAGGGGTCGCCGCCACGCTCGATAAGGCGAAGAGCTGGGGCTTCAAGTACGTCGAAGTGGCCGGCTTGGGAGACCTGACGCCGGCCCAATTCAAAGCGGAGCTTGACAAGCGAGGCCTGGTGGCGATCGGCTCGCATTTCCCCTATGAACGGCTTCGCGACGACATCGAAGGGGTCGCCCGTGACACGAAGGCCCTGGGAATGCCCTATGCCGGCTGCGCCTGGCTCCCGCACAAGGCCCCGTTCGATGAGAAGCAGTGCCGCGAGGCGGCGGCGGTGCTGAATCGGGCCGGCGCCGCGCTGGCCAGGCACGGGATCAAGTTCTATCTCCACAATCACGGTTATGAATTCCAGCCGTTCGGCAAGGGGACGCTCTTCGACCTGCTGATGGCTGAAACCGATCCGCAAACAGTCTTCTTTCAAATGGACGTGCTGTGGGTGGTGCTGCCGGGGCAAGACCCCGTCAAGCTGCTGGAAAAATACCCGCGGCGGTGGCTGCTGATGCACCTGAAGGATCTTAAGAAGGGAGTGCCGCTGGGGAGCCTGTCGGGCAGCACCGACTTGACGAACGACGTGGCGCTGGGGTCAGGCCAGGTCGATTTTCCCAAGCTGTTGCGGACGGCCCAGCGGATCGGCGTGCAATATTACTTCATCGAGGACGAATCGCCCACGGTCGTCGAGCAGGTCCCGCAAAGCCTGCGGTTTCTGGAATCGGTCGAGTGGAGCAGCGGTGGGCCGAAGCCCCTCCGCCGCTAGCGGCCAACCTGCCGGCTCCGCGGCGAATGAAGAAGGAGGAAAACGCAAGATAAACGAACCAGCCGGGCAGCTTCGCCCCAGCGCTGGGGATTGTTTTGTGTGCAACCGGGTGCAACCGGGGTCAACGCTTGACTCTTGACACATCCGTCAAGA
>JAMOAF010001153.1 GCA_023621895.1 Planctomycetota bacterium | reverse complement strand
CTCAGAACGATCGTTACATCGCCGGAGAGCCAGAGGTGGCCGTACCAGTCGCGCAATTGCCACTCCAGATCGCTGATCCCTGCCGGTCGGGAGCCGTGGTACTTGTGACCGAGGTCGCCGCGGTAGTACGTCGCGTAGAGGGAGCGGATGCGGCCGATCGCCCCCTGGCGGATCTGTTCGGCCGCCGCCCGAAGCGCGTCGCTATATCGCCAGCAGAACCCCGACACGATGGCGAGGTTTTTCTCCTTGGCCAGGCGCGACGACTCGAGGGCCAGCCGGACCCCGGGGGCATCTACCGCGATGGTTATCTCCACGAACGAGTGCTTGCCGGCCTCGACCGCCGCCCGAAGGTGCTCGGAGCGAAACCCCGGCGGCGTGGTCAAGAGGACGACGTCGACGTCGCTTTTCATCAGCTTCCGATACGCGTCAAAGCCGGTGAATCGCCGCGCCGGCTCGACTTTCACCTTGTCGGGCGCCTCCTTGCGAAGCAGAGTCAGGCTCGACTCGATCTTCTCGTCGAACAGGTCGGCCATTGCCGCCAGTTCGACATTCGGGTCGGCCTTCAGTGCATTGACCGCCGCGCCGGTGCCCCGCCCACCGCAACCGACCAGGCCGACGCGCAGGGTTGCTGAACTGCTGCGCGCCGAGATCGCGGTCGGCGCCGCCAGTGGCGAGGCCAATACTCCGCCGATGGCCCCGCATGTTGACCAGCGCAAGAACCGCCTGCGCGAGGTTTTCGAACCGGCAGCGCCTGTCATGATGAGCCTCCTTTGCGGTGGAGCGGGATTCACTTGTGATTTGACTGAGACGCACGTAATCATTCACGGGGACTGTCCCGATTTTCGCAGCGAAAGGCGCTCTGGATGTTTTAAGGAGTGGGCTCGCCGCGAAAATGGGGCTGTCCCCCTCGGGCCGACCCAGACGGGCCGTCCGTCTCGCTCAAGAACTCTTCGTAGAGTTTCAACGGCTGGGTGAAGTCCGCGTCGAGTGGGGTGACCGCAAGTCTGATCTTGACGGTTCGCTCGTCACCCGGCACAAGGTCCCCGCCGAAAAGCGAAAAATCGAACGCGCTGTACGTGGTCAATCGTTCGGCGTCGTTCTCGGCGTAGTAACGCGTGCTGAATGCATAGCAATCGCGCGGACTGGCCATCAGGAGCACGGCCAGCTTCTTCTCGCCGTCTACCAGCATTGCCAGGCAACGGCTGTAGCACCGCACAGGACACATCTGCACGACCGGAACGCCCCCTTCGTTGCGTTCCCAGCGTCCATCCAGGCAATGCCGCGCGGAAGGCATGTCGCGGGGAAAAACGAGGACCGTGCCGCGGAAGACGTCGCTCACCATGGGCAGCACCAGCTCCGACGACTTCTTCCTGTCGCGCGTTTTCAGATAGACGTAGGGTCGCAACGTCTTGTCGAAATAGTTGGAAAGGAAGACCTCGTAGGCCGGATAGGTTCCCTCGGAACGGACCGTAACGGTCAGGTCCACGGCATTCGGCGGGCGGACTTCGTAGCGGGCGGTCACCTCGCCGTGATGCGTGTCGGTCCTCGGCCAGCGGACCTCCGCCCAGTCGGGGCCGAACTCGACCGCCCTCTCCATCTGCCGCGGCTGGCCCATCACGAGGTTGACCGACATGAGCTTGAAGAGATTCAGCGCCGAGTAGCGCGGATCGATCACCTGCCGGCCGGACCGCTTGTCCACGAGCCGGGTCACGCCGTGGTAAGCTCCGTCGAGCCGGATCGTTCCCTCGATCTCGGGCGTTTTGAACTCCAGGGCATCCTGCCCGGAAGCGGTTGGCGCGGATGGTGCAGGCACAGCATCCAAAGCAGCGGTCAGCGGCTGCGGTTGTGGATTCACCCGGGTCTGGCTGAACGCCGCGCCCGCACCACACAACCAGCACGTTGCGACCATTGCCACCAACGGCAGAGCGATGGCGGGTCCCATTGAACGGCGCATCGTCAAGAACCACATAAGCACTTCCCCGTTCCAACAGAGCCTGTTTGAACCTTGAACATCAGATTATGAGCTTTGCCGACCCAGCGCCAAGGTTCAAGCTCCAATACCCAACTGGTCCACATCAAAGGGCGGGCCTCGGCCACTCTTGGCGATTGCGAATTGAGTTTCGAACCTTGCCAACGCCATTTCGCAAGAAGCGACACAAGCCCCGGGAGACCGGGGGCTTGCGGCGGCTGGAATCGACTGGGCCGGCGTCGCGTGGTAGAATGGGCAAGAGGGCCGTTCCACCGTCCGATGCTTTCTTTACGGAAACCGCGCCATGTCCAAATTGGACTATCGCAACATCGAGCAAGACCCCACGCGCTGCGGCGGGCAGCCGGTGGTAGTCGGAACCCGCATCCGCGTGGGGGTTATTCTGAGTTGTTACCGGCAGGGAATGGGCGTCGAGGAAATCGTTCAGCAGTACCCCGGACTGAAGCCGGCCGACGTTCACGACGCCTTGGCCTACGCTTACGACCACCTGGCGGAAATCGCGACCGACTTGGCGGCCGACGAGGAAGCGGCGGTTAAGGCCCGGCACGCCGGCGGCCCATCGGCCCCATGATCGCCCCCCGCCTGTTCACGGACGAAGACATTTACGCGGCCGTCGCGCCGGCTCTACGCAAAACCGGCCTGGATGCCATCAGCACGCCCGAAGCTGGCCGGCGGGGCGAATCCGACGAAGCGCAGCTTGTCTACGCGGCCAGCGAAGGCCGGGTGCTGGTGACGTTCAACGTAGCCCACTTCGCTGCCCTGCACGCGGCCTGGATCGGCCAAGGCCGGCGTCATGCGGGCATCGTCGTATCGAGCCAACGCCCCATCGGCGACTTGTTGCGGCGAATTCTCAACCTGGCCGGCACACTCTCGGCCGACGCGCTTCACGACCGTCTGGAATACC
>JAMOAF010000981.1 GCA_023621895.1 Planctomycetota bacterium | reverse complement strand
ACCGGGGCGTTGGCGTCAGCACCTGCATGAACGGTCTTCGACGTCTGTTGCGTGTTGTCGTAACCGTACTCCGTATAGCGGTCCTGGGTGTTGTCCAACTGATGATCAAGCGTTTCCGTCAACAGCCTGTCGTTGAGGTCGTATTCGTACGAGAAGATCTCATCGACAATCGCGTCACGGCCACGATCGACGGTCTTTTCCAGCCGGTTGCCAACCAGATCGAAGAGGTAATCGGCCGTGAAGTCGAGGTCGGTGCCGTCCGCGTCATAGTCTTCCTTGTCGTAGACCCAGTCGACGCGCGTGGTCTTGGTCGAGATGCCGTCGTAGACGGACTCGTCGACCGCCGTCCGCTTCCCGTCGGCGCGGACCGTGTAGCCGAACTCGCTGAGTAGCGAGTCGACCTGGTCCTCCCACACGTGGTCGCCGTCGTCGTTGTAGTGCCGGAGCAGGACCAGGCGGTTGAGAGGGTCGTAGACATAGTCGGAGACGACGCCGTTTGATACGCGGGTCTGCGCCAGGTTGCCGACAAGATCGTAGACGTAGTTGGTCACCTCGGGCTGGAAGCCGCTCTGGTTCGCATCGGCGTCAAGCTGCGTGCCGAAGCGGTAGTGACTCTCGACCGCATCGAGCCGGCCGAGGGTGTCGTAGACATATCGAGTGTCGGTTATGGGCGCGTTGCTGTCCGTGCCGCTCCAGGTCCGCGTCTGCTGGCCCGTGACCGCGTCGTAGGCGTAGTTCAGCACACCCGCCGGAGAAGCCACCATCGCGATATTGCCGTAGATGTCATACTCGGTGATGGTCACGCGCTGATCGCCCGCAGTCGTGAAGTCGCCGTCTCCGTCCTGGATGATTTCTGCCTGGCGTCCGAAGGCGTCGTAGCCATATTTGACTGCCTCGTTGGCCGCGGTGAGGCTGCCATCGGCGGCGTCGGCAAGATACGCGGCCACGGCGCTGGCGCCGCCGTAGTAGTGCTTCGCCGCCAGGCGGCCGCCGCCCGTTGTGCTGTTGTCGTAGCGGTAGGCTGTTACCACGCCCTCGAAGGAGAGTTCGTATTCCAACTGGCCGAGGGCGACGCTTTCGGCGATCGGCTCGTTAGCCGGCGCCGCGGTAGCAGCCGCAAGTGAGCGGTCGCTGTAGACCTTGCGCTCGACGAAATCGTTGGAATTGGCTGGCGTCGCCACGCCCAGCGGCAGCGCGCGCGCGGTCTGGCGACCCTGCGCGTCGTAGGCTAGCTCCGTGACCCGGGTGTCGAACGCTTGCGAGAAGTCCCCCGCCGCTCCGCCGTGCTCGTAAAAGATGCCCGCGGCGGTCTGGTAGACGTTGTCGCGGATCGAGACGTGATTGCCTCGCGCGTCGTAGCCGTACTCGTAACGCGGGTGGACGATGAGCGGATTCTGCCCGTCGATGAGCGTCGGATGGGCCACCGCGGGCAGCACCACGGCCGTCAAGCACCCGAAGTCGTCGTACTCGAATTGTCTCTTGAGCGGGCTGGCCTCGCCGGCCGGGGCTTGCTCGCTCTCCCAGATCACCCGGCCGTAGTCGTCGTAACCTTGAGCCACGTAGCTTTCGATCGGACTGCCCACGCCATAGATCGTCTTCGTCGTGCGGCCGTAGGCGTCGTACTCGAAGGCGGTTACTTGCTTGTCCGTGTAATTCGTGCTGAGTACGTTGCCCTGAGCGTCCACGACCACGCGAACGTTCGCCCAGGTTTCCTGGAGCCGGCCCTCGGAATCGTACTTCGACTCGGTGCGATGGCGGACCAGCTCACCGGTTCGTTCATCGCGAACGGCCGGCCCGACCGAGGCGATCTGCCGACCCAGCGAGTCATATTCATACTCCGTGGTCGGCCGCGGCGAGTTGGGATCGCTCGCGTCATGCCGGCCGATCGACTTCCACGCGCGGCCTTTCGCGTCGTAGACCGTTTCGGTCCGCCAGACTTCGCTGCCCCAGCCGCTCACCGCGGTATCGCCATCGACCAGCGCGACATGAACGCCTTCCAACCGCAGCGTCTTGACCGCGCGGCCTTTCTCGTCGTAGATCGTCCGCGTCGCCAAGACCGGATCGGAACTGCCCTCGACATAACGGTCCGTCGTAAGCTCCACGCGGCCATAATCGTCGTACACCGTGCGGGCGACCAGCCAGACCGGCTGGCCGGCGGCGTCCACCGACTGGGTGCGCGTTTCGATCGTTTCGCCGAACGCGTTGTAGGCGGTGTTCGTCTGGCGGCCAAAGCGGTCCGTCGAGACCGTCACCCGCCCGGCGTTGTCGTATTGCGTCTCAGAACTCGAGACGATCGCGCCATGCGCCTCGAAGAACTCGGTCAGTTCCCGGAAGTACGTCTCGTAGAGCGCCTCGTTGGGCGCCGCTTCGGTGGGCGCGATAAACGTCTCGGCGCCGATGCGCAGCTCCGTCTTATGAACCGTGGCCGCTCCGGCAGCGGTCGTCACGACGGCGATCGTCACGTCCTTCAGACGGTAAGTCCGCACCACGCGGCCCGCGCCGTCGTAGACGGAGTAGCTGGCCGTCGCGGCGGTGGCGTTGTCGAAGGAAAAGCTGCTGTACGTTCCCGTTTCAGGATTGAACGCGGCGGCGTTAGCGGCCGTCGCGCCGGCGTCTTCCACGAACGAATCGGTGGTGACCACCGCGCGGCCCTTGGGGTCGTAGAACGTGCGCGAGACGAGCCAGGCCGTTTCCTCGCTGACGCGTCGGGTTTCCGTGCGGTCGCGAACATGGGGCGTGCCGCCGCGCAAGCTCGCCCTCGCGTTCAGGCCATGAGGCGAACTGCCAGTGGTTCGAAATGCAGCGGTAGGCGCACACGCGGATCGGCGCGACGAGCGGGATCTCTTGCACCACGTGGAAGGGGTCACAGTCATTCTCCGCACGAAAGACCTGCATCCCTCGCGCGCCACGGTTAACACCTCGGAACAGCGTCTACCCCGCGCGACTCCTGTGGTGTGAGGCATGGCCGCATTCCTACTGACACACCCCATGGTCACTAAAGTCAATACATGCCGTTTTTCCCAATGTGTCACCGTCCTTCGCCTGCCGGAGCGATTCATCCTTCGCCTGGCCACGGTCCATAAGCGGCCCGATGAATCTGCGCCTGCCGGTCTGCGTACGTGCATGGATCACCCTCAAGCCCTTTCGCGCCAGCGGGGTAAATCACAGC
>JAMOAF010000167.1 GCA_023621895.1 Planctomycetota bacterium | reverse complement strand
GTCTGAAGCCGAACGATCCGCCGGGCGAGCCGGCGGGATTTTTGGGTGGCGCGGCGGGCCTGATGTAGTCTGAAGCCGAATGATCCGCCGGGCGAGCCGGCGGGATTTTGGGTGGCGCGGGGGGCCTGATGTAGTCTGAAGCCGAACGATCCGCCGGGCGAGCCGGCGGGATTTGCTGGAACGATCCGCCGGGCGAGCCGGCGGGATTTTGGGTGGCGCGGGGGGCCTGATGTAGTGGGAAGCCGAACGATCCGCCGGAGGGGCTGGCGGGTTTTGCGGCGCCTTGCGGGTTGCCATTGCGGCGAGCTACCTCCGGAAGCTGTCGGGCGGGCAGGGGGCGCTGGCTGACCGGGCCGGCAATGTCACGCTGATGTTTTCCCGAGCCGAGCGGAGCGCGGCGTCGAGAACCTCTTGCGTGTCGCGACACACCGCGGGTTGGCACAACGGATAGAATTCGCCGCCCGTCTCCAGCGCCCAGAGGAAGTGAGCCGTGCCGTTGGCCATGTGCGGCGCCGGCTGGGGCGGCGTGATTTTCAGGTTGGCCGGCTCGTCGGCAAGGGTCGTCCATAGGCGGCCGCCGCGGCCGGGACCGAGCGTCACCGAGCCCCGCGTGCCCCAGATCGAGGCCAGGTATCCGGTCGTCGGCTGGCCGACCTGCCCCCATGCACCCTCGATGGTCGCCGTCGCCCGAGGATAGCCCAGGATCACCACCGCGTTGTCTTCGACCGGCAGCGGCGGCTCGTACCAGCTTCCCGTTACGCCCGTCACCCGCTCCGGCCGGCCAAGCAGCGCCCGGGCCATGTTGACTCCATAGCAGCAGAGGTCCACCAGCGCGCCGCCGCCGTTGCGCAGTGGATCCAGGATCCAGTCGCGGAAATAGGGCGAACACTCAGCCTCCGGCCCGCCGTGCCCCGCCCGGTGCGCTACTTGCCAGATGCGGCCGAAATCGGGCCGCGTAACGATCTCCAGCGCGGCTTGAACCTGCGGCCGCCAGACGACGGGCCAGTTGATCATCAGGCGCACGCCGGCCTCCCCGGCCGCGGCGACCAGCCGCTCGGCCCCCTCGAGCGTGGCCGCCATCGGTTTTTCGACCAAGACGTGCAGTCCTTGCCGGGCGGCCCAGGCGCCGACCTCCGCCCCCTGTGCGTTGTCGCAGAACACGTACAGCGCATCGAGCGACTCGCGCTCGACCATTTCCCGGCAATCGCCGTAGGAAGCGCACCCGTATTTCTCCCGAGCGCGATCCAAAAGCGGCGGATTCGGATCGGCGACGGCCGCCAACTGCCCCTTTTCCGACGCGGCCAGGTCGGCCAGATTGCCCCATACGTGATCGTGCGTCAGTCCTGCCACGCCGATGCGATATTTCTTTGTCATTAGTTCCTCGCTAGAAGGATGGCTCCACGGAGCCATGCCAAGAAGGATCACAGCCCCTCGGTTTGACGACTACCTTGCGTCTCGTCGCGGAACAGCGCGGCCACCAGCAACGTGGCCACCAGGCCGATTCCGGCGGCGATGTACCAGTACAGCGAGTAGTCCAGCCGTCCGCCGGCGGGCGTGCACCAGCGCGACAGCCAGCCGTTGAGCGGGCCGGCCACCAGCGGCCCGATGCCCAGGATCACCAGCATGTAGACGGTCTGCGCGGAGTAGCGCGTCTCGGGCGGAGCCAACCGGTCCACATAGATGAAACCGGCCGCAAAAAAGAAGGCGAACGAGAACCCGTGGACCAGTTGCGCGGCCACGATCGCCTCCAGCGGCAACTGCGCCGTGCCGAAGAAGGCGTACTTGAGGCAGTAGCACAGCGCGCCCAAGGCGAGCACCGGGCGGAAACCCAGCCGGGCGAGCACCGGGCCGAGCACGGCCAAGGCGAAAATCTCGGCCAACTGGCCGAGTGACATGGCGGGCATGATGTAGGCGTCGCCCAGGCCGATCGCCGCCAGGAACTTGCTCATCTGCACGAAATAGAAGCAATGGATGATGCTCAGCACCAGCGTTGCACTGACCAGGACGGCGAACGAGCGGCGCCGCACCAGGGAGAACGCCTTGGCCAGCGCCAGCGTCTTCGCCGCATCGCGCTTCGGCGGCGTCCGCGGCAGGCCAAACCAGCAAAACACCGCGTACCCGATCGACACCACGCCGGCAACCCGCACCGAATCGATCATCCTGGCCGGCGCGTCGGGCAGTTCCCTTCCGGTAAAGAACGGCGGCAGCCAGCGAAACTCCAGGTCGGATTGCAGCCAGACCATGGGAAAGACCCAAGCCACCGTGATCCAAGCCAGCGTGCCGACCGCCCGCACGCCAGGAAACTGCCGCTTCGGATCGGGCAAGTGGCCCAGGGCCAGCGAGTTCGTCAGGGAAAGCGTGGGCATGAACAGAATCGCGTAGGCCATGGACAACCACAGCCAGGCCGCATAGCTCGTCTGGTAGGCCGTGATGAACTTGACAACGCCGCCGGCGGCCAGAAGCACCGCCAGGCACCGCGCGGGAGCAAAATAGCGGTCGGCGATCTGGCCGGCGATCAGCGGGGCGCAGAGCGCGCCGATCGCGCCGGCCACGGCGATGATCATCCCGATCTGCAAATCGCTGAAACCCAGCCCGCCCACCTCGGGGCTGGCCGAGAGGAACCGCGCGGCGATCGGCAGCCAGAGGCCGTACACGGCATACTGCAAAAACATCATCACGTAGAGCCGCGAGATCACGCGATGCCGCCGGTCGGTGGTAATGCTGTCCGGTGTCACGGTCTAGGCAATCCCATAGTGCTCGTTAATCGCCCGTTGATACGCTTCCAGCGCGCCGGAAGCGACCTCTTCCACGCCGACTCGCCGGCCCGCACGGGCCGCTTCGAGCACCGTAAACGCACAGGCCAGGCTGGCCAGCGCGTCGCGCCCGCTAGTCTC
>JAMOAF010000936.1 GCA_023621895.1 Planctomycetota bacterium | reverse complement strand
ATCACGGCGCTGGGAGCCGTTCACCTCGAGGCTCTTTTTTTTTTGCGCTCAGGCGCTCCCATTCTCCGCCGTGTTGGCCGGGGGGAAGACGGTGGCGTTTTCTCCGAGCGGGCAGGCTCCTGATGCCGCGCGGCGGCGGTATTTGTGAAGACTCCGGCAGTTCCCGCCAGCGATCGGCTCGCGTGCTGACAACGGGCGCCGGAACCGTATAATATATCCAACCGCCTTGCGCGGCGCGCAAGGCGGCTCGGCGATTTCCATTCCGACCTTTTCCGCGCCCGAACTGGGAGACACCGGAGAATGAAAATCATTTCTTATGACCAGATCGAAGCCGCGCCGGTCGACATGCCCGGCGCCAGCGGCTGCAAGATTCGCTGCCTGATCGACGACAAGGACGGCGCCCCGACGTTCGCCATGCGCCACTTCGAAGTCGCCGCGGGCGGCTGTACGCCCCGGCACTCGCACCCGCACGAGCACGAGGTCTTCGTGCTCCAAGGCAGCGGAACGGTGATGGAAGGCGCGAGGGAGCATCCGCTTCGGCCGGGGATGGCCGTGTTCGTGCCCGGCGGCGTCGAGCACCAGTTCACGAACACGGGGACGACGACACTCAAGTTCCTTTGCCTGATTCCCCACGTCAAAGGCGCGGCCGCCGCGAGCTGCGCGGGCGCCTGCGGCTGCCAGTAGGGGCGTTTTTTGGCTTGGGGCCTTCCCGCTGTTGACGGTTGCCGACTGCCATGCCTGCCGATCCTGCCAAGGAAATCGCCTCGCTCCGCGAGCGGATTCGTTACCACGACCGGAAATACTACGTCGAGGCCGCTCCGGAGATCAGCGACCGCGAGTACGACCTGCTCGTCGATCGCCTCAAGCGGCTTGAACAGCACCATCCGGAGTTGGTGACGGACGACAGTCCGACGCAGCGGATCGGCGACGAGCCGGTCGCGGGCCTCGAGGCGGTCGCGCACCGGGTCCCGATGATGTCGATCGACAACACGTACAGCCTGGCAGAGTTGGGCAGTTACGCGGCGCGGACGGAAAAGCTGCTCGCCGGCGAGCCGATCGAGTGGGTTGTTGAATTGAAGATCGACGGCGTGGCGATCTCGCTGCTTTACGAAAACGGCAGGTTGGCCCGCGGCGTGACTCGCGGCAACGGCCGCGTGGGCGACGACATCACCCACAACGTGCGCACGGTCGCCGGCGTGCCGCTGCGGTTGAGCGGGGACCCGGTCCCGCCGGTTCTGGAAGCCCGCGGCGAGATCTACATGACCAACTCCGACCTGGTTCGCCTCAACCAGGAGCAGCAGCAGCGGGGCGAGGCGCCGTTCGCCAACACGCGGAACGTGACGGCCGGCAGCATCCGCCTGCTCGATCCGCGGATTTGCGCCCGGCGGCACTTGCGATTCTTCTGCCACGGCGTGGGCCATGCCGAGGGCCTGCGGAGCACCAACCACATGGACTTCCTCGACGAGCTGGCGGGATTCGGGCTGCCGGCCACTCCGCTGGTCGCCTGCTTCGATTCGTTCGGGCGTGCCGTGGAGCACTGCGAGGCGCTCGTCGCCCGCCTCCACGAGCTGGATTTCGAGATCGACGGCCTCGTGCTGAAGGTCAATCGCTTCGACCAGCGGGAGCGGCTCGGCGCGACATCGAAGAGCCCCCGCTGGGTGATCGCGTACAAGTTCGAGAAGTACGAAGCGACCACCAGGCTGAACCGGATTCGCGTGCAAGTCGGCAAATCCGGCGCGGTCACCCCCGTCGCCGAACTCGAGCCGGTCGAGCTGGCGGGAACGACCGTCAGCCGCGCGAGCCTGCACAACGCGGAGGAGATCGCGCGGAAGGACGTCCGCGAAGGCGACCTTGTCGTGGTGGAAAAGGCGGGCAAGGTCATTCCCCACATCGTCCGCGTGGAAAAGCACGAGCGGCGGGGCCAGTTGCCGGCGTACGCATTTCCAACCAACTGCCCGGAGTGCGGCGCGGCGTTGGTCAAGGACGAGGGGGGAGTCTATATCCGCTGCCCCAGCAAGCGCTGCCCGGCCCAGCTCCGCGAGCGGATTCGCTACTTCGCGGGTCGCAACGCGATGGACATCGAGGGGCTGGGAGACAAGCTGGTCGAGCAGTTGGTCGCCACGGGTCTGGTCAAGAGCTACGGCGACCTTTACCGGCTGCAAGCCGAGCGGCTCGAGGGGTTGGAGCGGATGGGGAAGAAGTCCGCGGCGAATCTGGTGGCGGGCATCGCGGCGAGCAAGGATCGCGGGCTTGCGCGGCTGCTCGGCGCGCTGAGCATTCGCCACGTGGGCACAAGGGTGGCCAGCGTGCTGGCCGAACACTTCGGCTCGATCGAGAGGCTGCGGTCGGCTTCGGTTGACGAGCTGAGCGGAATCCACGAAATCGGCCCGACGATCGCCGAGAGCGTGCACGAGTTTCTGGCGAGCGATTTTGGCAGAGAGACAATCGAGGACCTGGCCGGTTTGGGCGTGAAGATGGAGCTTCCGCGGGTTTCGGGGGTTTCGGAGGGAGTTGCCGCCGGGCGGCCGGGTCGCCTGTCGGGCAAGACGCTGGTCGTGACGGGGACGCTCGTCAAGTACAGCCGCGACGAGATTCACGAGTTGATCGCCCGGCATGGCGGCCGGGCGGCCTCGAGCGTGTCGAGCAATACCGACTACGTGGTAGCGGGCGAGAAGGCCGGCGGCAAATTGACGAAGGCGCGTCAGTTGGGGGTGCCAGTGCTGACCGAACAGGAGTTTGAGGATTTGCTGGGTGGTTGATTGATCCCCGTTGGTGGGGGCAACTTGCCCTTTGCAGGTTAACCGGCTATTGTGGCGATTTGGCCTATTGTAGCCGGAGCGGTTGGTGGCGACTGGTTGGCGCGGGGGGCCGGTCAGGCCTTGGTTGGCTCCCCC
>JAMOAF010000324.1 GCA_023621895.1 Planctomycetota bacterium | reverse complement strand
ACCGGGAGGTTCGAAGAACCCGCCTGGCTGGCCACTGGATGGATTCTGTACTTCTTTCGGGGGATCGTCGCTGGTTTGTTTTCAAGAACTTCGCCTCCCTCCGGGGCGCTAAATTGCACCCCTCTCGGTGCTTTCGCGCGGCGGTGCGGCCGGGTTGGCCGTGGCCAAAAAACTACCAGGCAATTCTCAAGAAACGGCTGCCATTGGGCGATACACCCATTTTCAAGGCTGCCACGGCGTGCTAAATTGATGGGCTCGGCTGCGTGAGCGGGCTTGGCAGAGGGCCGTGGCAAGCTGCCGGAGCTGGTGAAGACTTGCCGGCGGAGGCGGAGCGCAGCACCGACAAGGAGAAATCCCTCGAGTCGGTTGCCGCGTTTTCGTGAACCGCCCGCAACGCGGTCGGAAGGCGCCTCGCAAGAGCGAGAAAAAACGTTTTCGGCCGGTTGACGCGTTTTGCGTTCGGTGGTACGATCTGTAGTTTCCCGCTTCCACAAAAGCGGGGCTGTCTTTGGCAATCAGGAATTGGGTGACCGGGGAGATTGTCTGTGGCTGGTCAAACAACCGAGATTATCCGGATTCGCATGGAAGCTTACGACCATGCCATACTCGACCAGAGCGCTGGCGAGATTGTTGATACGGCAAAACGCACCGGATCGATCGTCCATGGCCCAATTCCATTGCCGACTCGCGTCGAGCGATACACGGTGCTGTCCAGCCCGCACGTGGACAAGAAGGCTCGGCAGCAATTCGAGATCCGCACGCACAAGCGACTGGTGGATATCGTTCAGGCGACGGCCAAGACGATCGAGGCGCTGAATAAGCTCAGCCTGCCGGCCGGCGTCGACATTAAGATCAAGGCGTCGGCGCGGCACTAGGCCGGCGGGGCGGTTTTTGGTTGAGTTTTTCGGGATTTCCTATGATCTGGAAGCTGGGCGGGTAAGTGCGGCCGCGGGCCGGTGGCTCCTGAACCAGCGACGGGTGAGAGGCGAGAACGATGGGTATCGGAATACTCGGCCGGAAGGTCGGGATGACACAGATCTATGATCCTGCCGGAAACGTGATTCCGGTAACCGTCATCCAGGCGGGCCCCTGCCACGTGCTCCAATTGAAGACTGCTGAGCATGACGGCTATGGGGCCGTGCAGCTAGGATACCTGGACAAGCCTCGCCGACTCGCCCGACGGAGCGAACGCGGGCATGTCGCCAAGCTCGACAGCAAGCGCCAGCGGTCCCGCGGGGCGGCCGGGGTGGCCGCGGTCGCCAAGGCGGCTTGCGAGCCAAAGCGTTTCGTCCGCGAACTGCGCATCTCTCCCGAAAACTACCAAGTCGGCCAGGAAATCAAGGTCGGCGTCTTTGCGGAGGTGGCGGCTGTCGACGTCACCGGCACCAGCATCGGCCGCGGTTACTCGGGCGCGATGAAGCGGCACAATTTTCGCGGGCAGCGCGCCAGCCACGGCGTAAAAAAGGTCCACCGGCATTCCGGCGGCCAGGGCTCGAGCGCGTATCCCTCGCGGATGTTCAAGGGAAAGCGAATGGCGGGCCAATATGGCAACGCCCGCAGCACCGTCCGAAACCTGCGTGTCGTGCGCGTCGACGAGGAGAACAACTTGCTGCTGGTTCGCGGTGCGGTTCCCGGCCCAAGTGGCGGGTACCTGATCGTTCGACCGACAAACAAGCTGCCCGTTCCCGTGGCGCCCGAGTAGCGGTCCTTGGCAAGGGGGACCGCGTGCCGTCGGCGCGGCGGTTCTCGTGGAAAACAGTAACAGTAGAGACGTTCGGAACCATGGTAAGCCTGCCTGTCTACAATCGAAACGGCGAGGAGGTCGGTGCCTACGAAATCGACCCGGCCGAGCTGGCGCCGCGGATTTCGAAGCAATTGCTTCACGATGTCGTGGTGATGTACCAGGCGAATCAGCGCCAGGGGTCGACCAAGACGAAGAGCCGCGGCGAGGTCGCCGGGTCGACCAAGAAGATGTATCGCCAGAAGGGCACCGGCAATGCACGGGCCGGCCAACGGCGGAGCGGCGTCCGCCGCGGCGGCGGACACATTTTCGCCCGGCGCCCACGCGATTATTCGTACCGACTGCCGAAGAAGGCGATCCGGCTGGCGACGCGGATGGCGATGGCGTCGAAAATCGAGGACAACCAGGTTGTGGTCATCGACCAACTCGCGTTCGATGAGCCGAAGACCCGGCAGATGGCGGCGATCCTCAAGGCGCTGAGAATCGAGGGGTCGCTGCTGGTGGCGGTCGAGGCGCATGACCCGAACCTCTTCAGGAGCGTGCGGAACATCGCGAACGTGTCGGTTCTGCCGGTGGCCGATCTGAATGCCCTGGAGGTCCTGCGGCCCAAGCGGATGTTGATGACCAAGGCGGCCTTGGACGCTTTCCGCGGCAAGGTGAAACAGCAAACACAGGCATCGTGAGCGAAGGGAACGTCAGGCCATGGCAGAAGACGTCGCGAAGACCAAGGTCCGCCTGGAGCCCTACCAGGTGATTCTCCGCCCGCTGGTCACTGAAAAAGGGTTCCACAAGGCGGAGCGGCTCAACCAGTACGCCTTCGAGGTCAGCCGGTTGGCGAGCAAAGATGACATCCGGACCGCGGTCGAGGAGTTGTTCGAGGTGAAGGTTCTCCGCGTGAAGACGCAGAACCGCAAGGGGAAACCGCGGCGGACTCGGGCCCGCTACGGCGAGACGAAGGCCTGGAAAAAGGCGATCGTGACGCTCGATCCCGAGCACCGCATCAATTTCTTCTGAACCACGCGCCGTGAGCGGAAGGTAAGCCACGATGGGAGTTCGAAAATACAATCCGACAACAGCCGGGCGCCGCAACGCGACGGAGTTCGAAAATACAATCCGACAACAGCCGGGCGCCGCAACGCGACGGGCAGCGACTTCGCCGAGTTGACCCCGGGGGTCAAGCCCGAGAAAGCGCTGCTCAGGCCGAAGCGGCGAACGGGTGGCCGGAACAATCAGGGCAAGATTACGACCCGGCACCGGGGCGGGGGCCACAAACGACAATATCGTTTGATCGATTTCCGCCGCAACAAGGACGGTGTGTCGGGACTGGTCAAGACGATCGAGTACGACCCGAACCGCAGCGCCCGAATCGCCTTGATCCACTATGCGGACGGCGAGAAACGCTACATCCTCGCGCCCGACGGATTGAAAGTCGGCGTT
>JAMOAF010000304.1 GCA_023621895.1 Planctomycetota bacterium | reverse complement strand
AGCCCCAGGTACGAGCCGTCCTTGAGTTTGACGATGCTGCTGAACGTCATCACGCAGTAAAACGGATCGCCCAAGGGGGGCATCTCCCGCCAGGTCTGGCCACCGTCCTCGCTCATCACCCGCGGCATGGGGATTCCAAACCTTCCGAGCCACGCCGAGTAGACCCAGAGCCGCTCCTTCCCCTCGGGATCAACCAGGCGGTAGATGCTCGGGCAGTTCTCGTGTTTTTTAAAACCCGGCGGCAACCGGTCGTCCAATCGCGTCCATGTCCGGCCGCCGTCCCGGCTGCGGGCCATCGGCCCCGCCTTGCCGCCGTGGTTGATGCACCAAACGGCGAAGATCGTCTTTCCGTCGGGCATCAGGACGGTCGTCGGGTGGCCCTGATAGACCTCCGCGGTGCCCTCGGCAATCACCACCTGCCGCTCCGTTTCGCCGGACAGATCGACCACCGGCAGCTTCGCCTCCTCGCTCCACCGGGCCTTCAGGTCGCTCGGCGGCTCCGCGCCGCCGCTGATCCCGGCAGCGCCCAAGGCTATCACAACGCATAGAAACGTCTTCATTTCGTCCCTTTCTTTTCCTGGAACGGTCGCTCCGGAACGCGTTCATTCCGACCGCGAGCCGTCACTGGTTGCGATCTTGACGATCCGGATATCGCCGGGCCCCACCCGGAGCGTGAACGAATTCTTGTCCCCGTCGAGGGCAAGCGGCCGATCCGCCCGCAACTCGCGGAGATCGGTCGACCGCAGCCGGCGCAGGTCAACCGTCACCGTGGCGGTTTCCGCCTCATCCAGTTCTTCCGCCGTCGTCGTAAATTTCGTCACCCCCTTGTTATTGACCAGGTACACCCACCAGCCGCCGGGCACCTTGTTCAAGCCGTACTCGATGTCGCCCCGGACGGCGATCGGCAACGCCTCGCTGACGATCTGCCGCATCAGCATCTCGACCAGCGGCATCTTGGCATTCGTCCCGAGAAGGTTCGCGCGCTGGCGGGGGACCATGAAATCGACGGCCGTCAATACGACCCTGCCTTGGCCGAAGCGGTTCACGCTAGCCAGCACGCCGCCCTTGCCATCGGTCCAGATCGCTTTGGCGCCGCCCAGTTCGATCGGCTCGTAGTCATAGGGTTCGGCCAGGTCCGCGCTGTCGCCCGAGGCCGACGCCACGCGGCCCTCGACGGCGGCGGTCTTCCTGGTCCGCTTCACACCGAGGAATTCCTCCGGCAGGCTGTCGCCGACTTGTTGGATATTGATCACCAGCGAACCTCCCTGCCGCACGTATTCCACGAGGCGGTTGGCGAGCGGGGGATCGAGGTCGAATCCGCCGAGCAGAATCGCCACTTTGTAGTCCCGCAGCCTGTCCAGGGCGATCGGGCCGCTCGGCGGGTTGGGCACAAGCACGTCGTAGCCGTCGCCGAACGGGCCGTTGGCAAGGCATCCCTCCTTGCCGTTGCGGACGTCCTGGGAAAATGGCGTGACCGTGTAGAAGAAGGCGTCGATCATCATGTCGGGCCGCTGCGGCGGGAAATGCGACCAGGGGTTGCCGCCCCAATGCGGCATCCCCTGGTCGAACGGAACCAGGAGGGCCACCGGCGCGTAGCTCACGCCGCGGTCCGGGTTCCGCTCGGTGAAATCGTACCATTCTTTCATCGCTTCGCCGTGCGGCGACAGGACCCACTCGTCCGGGTTCCCGTCCTTGCGCTGGCAAAACACGCGCGGCCAGTCCTCGTGGGCCACGATGCTGGCGCCCGACAGGTAGGCCAGGTACATGTCGCGGCGGTTGAGCGAGACCGACATCCCGTAGCCGGGCCCGGAATGCTCTTCGCTCCCCGGGGTGTCCGACTTGGTCTTGGTCAGGTAGTTGGGTTCGTTGTTGACGGAGCGGGCGCCGCTCTTATCGAAGCCGTTGTAGTACTTGGCAATGTACCATTCCCACGGCTTGCGATACTGCCGGGCCGCGCCGCGGACATGGAACAGCGACACCTGGTGCCGATACGGTCCGGTGTTGGTCGTTTCGGCAATCACCATGCCGGCGCCCCACTCCAGGGCATAGTGGTCGAAACACCAGCCGGCGCGGAGAAACAGCATCTTGCCGGGATCGTCGAAAAAGTACCTCCGCAGCGCCGCATGGCATTCGCGGACTCCCTCGACGGCGCCCTGGCGGCTGGCGCGGGCCCGCGCCAGGATCTCCTGCATCCGCTCAATGGCCGCCTCGGAACAGCCGTGCTTGCGGGCCCAGTCGGCCGCGCTCGTCGGGCTACTCAGCGGGGTAATGTACTCGTTGTCCCATTCCACGCCGGTCCAGAAGCCCAGAAAGTTGGGATGCTCCCGCTTCCACTTCTCGTAGATCGTCTTGTCAATGCGGAACTGGTCCATGCATCGAAACGGCGGGCGTCCCGCGGACATCGACACGACAAACGGCACGCGCGGATCGGGTTGCAGCTTGAGAAGCCCCTCGCCGTTGATGTCCAGGCGATCGCCGCCGGCGGCACGCAGGTCCGCCAGATCGTAGCGCCTGGCGGCATCGCGAACCATCGGTTCGTTCTGGATGTGTTTTTCCATCGCTTTTGTCGCCACGGGGGGCAGCAGGTTCCAGAACTGTCGCCCGAGAATCCGCGGAGGCTCTAGATCGGGGTTCACCCGGTGGTCGTCTTGCGCGACAATTCTCAGCGGCCCCGCCGACCTTTCCGCCTCGCCGGCCGCCGCCATCGAAGACATGCCCGAGAACAAGAGCACCGCGCAGAAGACTTGCCGATTGATCGTCGAGAGAGTCATCCTAGTCCTTTCGTGCGTTGGTTGTCGGAGCGCCGGTGAGAGCCGGTCGAGACGTCCCCCCCGCGCGAACAAGCGCCAATGACACCTCGTCTTGGACGACGGAACCCTTGTTGAGCGGGCGCCGCTCGCCGGCGAGATGGCGGCTGAAGAACGGGTCCGCGCCGGCGGTGGAAAAACCGGCCACGAGCAGGCGGACCCGCTCCCCGTCAATGAAACTCCTCGCGTGCTGCGTGCCGTCCGAGTCGACCCGAATGCCGTTCCCGCCCGCGTCCTCAAGCGCGACCCACTGGATATTGTGCCGTGTCGCGCGGAAGTCGTTGGTTCCGAGCGGGCTCTCGTCCAGGGACCACGGCCAGGGTGGACGCTCGCGGCCCCCGATCCGCGGCCACTCCGGACCCCGCAGCGGCAACGCGCGGCCCTCGGGGCGGCCAATCTGGTCCGCCGGGTAGACGCTCCACTCCGCCTGGCGTTGCCACGAGAGCACGTCGCAATCGCGGGGAAGGTCCAGGACGATTCCGACCTGCCGCGGGTTCACCTCTTGCGTGCTCTGGAAGCGGTAGCCGATTGTCATCCGGCCGGCCGCATCCAACCGCAGGGTGTAAGTTCCCACTGCCTCGCGGTACGACCCGTTGACCTCGATCTCGGCGCCTTGCGGCGTCGCGCGCGCCGCGACGGCCTCCGCCCGCCAGTCGGCGCACGTCGAGTTCAGCACGGGGATATCCGCGCGGTGCGTCTGCTCGCACGGGCCTCCCCGAAGCGGCAAGATCATCAGCACTGGACCGCCGGCAAGCACCGTGCGGCCAGCGACTCGAGCATCGCGGATCATGCCCGTCCGCCGGTCGACGCGCCACGCGCCATGCTCGCTCTCCAGGGTGATCGCATCGCCGGTCCCGGTTATGCGAATCTTGCCGGCCGGCGGTGCTTCCTCCGGGGCGGCTTTCCGCGGCTGGCGCTCTCCGATCGGCAGCGCGCAGGCATCGATCAAGAAGCCGCGGGGGCTGTGGAACTCGATCAGCAGTTTGCTCCCCGCCAGGTCGGCCGACGCGGGCCGAATGGCGATCGCGCCCGAGCTGCGCGGCGGCACGTCGGCACTTGCCATGCCCGACTCGCCGCCGACCGACCACTTGATCGCCAGTTCGTTGAGGTTGGTGAAATCGTGGCGATTGGCGACCGGCACGCGGATCGGCTCGCCGGGCTGCGGGACGGGCAGCGGCTTCTCGGCAACGCGGACCGGGGAATAGACCTTCTTGGCGTGCCAGTATTCGGGTTTCGGGCGGTGCCACGAATCGATCAATCCCCACGCGCCCCAGCCTACTTCCCGCCCGGGGAGAAGGTAGACCTCGTCGATGCCGGCCCAGAGGGCCCCGCCCAGGCACCCCTCGGACGCAACCATCTTTTCCCACATCCGCGAGAAACCCCGCCCCCACGCATCGCGCAAGCCCGGGTCCGTGACGATCTCTTCGCGATTGTAGGCGTTCAGATGGCAGTATTCATCGAACAGCACGGGCCGGGGCGACGCCGCCGCCCGAGCGGGGCCGTCCGGGCCTGGATAGTGCCACGTCTCCAATTCCAAGGCGCCGTATTTCGCGCCCTTGTACTTCCCGTAATCGCCGCAACTGAACAGCCGCGGCCGCGTCGGGTCGAGCCGGCGGATCAACTCCGCGGAGGCCTCGAAATTCGGGCTCCAGAGCGACTCGTTGCCGGCTGACCAGAGGATGATCGACGGATGGCTCCGGTCGCGGCAGACCATCTCGGCCGTGTGCCGCAACGTCGCGCGGCGATACTCCGGACTGGTGATATACTGGGCGTGGTGGAACGGGGCCTCTTCCTCGACGAAGATTCCCAACTCGTCACAGGCCTCGATGAACTCCTCGGCGGGCGGGTAGTGGGAGGTCCTGACGAGATTGATGTTGGCGTCGCGGAAGAGCGCGGCGACATGCCGCCACATCCCCGGCGCGAGACTCCTGCCGCGCGTCGCATGCGCCTCGTGCCTACAGACGCCGCGAAGCTTGACCGGGCGGCCGTTGACCAGCAATTGATTGCCGCGGACCTCCACCTGGCGGAAACCGAACCGCCGCTGGACCACCTCCACTTGCCTGCCTCCCGCTTCCAAACGGCAGGTGAGCGTGTAGAGGCGCGGGTGCTCCGCGTCCCACGTCGCCGGCGACGCGATCGCGAGGCGAAGCTCGTCGATCATGGCCTCGCCAGCCGCCGCCTTCTTGAGCGGAATCGGATGCGGCGCGATTTCGACCGTGTTGCCGCTGGGGTCCTTCAATTCGAGCCGGACCCGGGCGTCTTCGAGCGCGCCGGTGTCCTCGTTGGCCACTTCCAGCGCCAGGTTCAGCGTCGCGTTCCGGAACTCGTTGTCAAAAGCGGTCGTCACGTAGAGGTCCCGCAGATGGGCCGCCGGCACGGCGAACAGGATCATCTTGCGGGAGATGCCGCCGATCGGGAACGCGGCGTACTTGCTTCCGAAGGTGGTGAATTTCTCGTCGGTGAGCGATTCCTTCTTGACCGCCAGGGCGAAGAGGTTTTCCTTGCCCGGCTCAACGAGGTCCGTGACGTCCAGTTCGAACGCCGTAAAGCCGCCCATGTGCCTTCCGGCAGGGCGGCCGTTGACCCAGACATTCGCGTCGCTATAGACGGCGTCGCAGCGGAGCTTGATCCTGTAGCCCGACCAGTCTTGCGGGACTGCGAATCGCCGGCGATAAGCCGCCGCGCACCCCGGCGGAACGGTGAACCCTTGCATGGCCCATTCGCCAGGCACTTCGATGGCGGGCCACTGCCGGTCGTCCAACTCGGGCGAGGCAAAATCGGCCGGCGCCTGCGCGGCGAAGCGCCACGTGCCGCACAGGCTCAGCCCGTGCGCCTGGACTCCGGCCACGGACTCCGGCAGGACTGTGAAAACCGGAGAATCGATCAGGTCGTCGTCGAGCCGCAGCGGCCGCGCTGCCGCCGGCCTGGCTCGCGCCGGCTCGGCGGCGGCCGCATCGCGCTTCGCCGCAACCGCCACGGCCGCGAGCAACAGCGGCAGAACCGCCAACAGACCGCCTCGCATCCGATTCCTCCTCGCCGGTTGCACATCGTGGAGCACAAGGATCATTTCCGATCGGGCAACAGACGATAGGCTACAGCGCTCAGGCCGCGACCGCCAGCCCATCAACGTCAGGCTTCGGCCATGTGTTTCAGCGTGTCATCCACTTCTTCGGGGTTGAGCATCCCGATCGTGATCGCATCGACCAGGCCGTGCGAGAAGACGTATTTCAGCGAGGCGTCTTTCTCTTCGGGCTTGGTCAGCTTGCCTGCGCCGAAGATCTTCATGCCGATGACCGCCTTGCCGTTTCTCCGAGCGGTCTTGAGAACGCCGGCTACCTCTTCGGCCGAGGCGTCGCAGGAGTATTCCTTGCCGCCCCTGTAATTGACTCGAGCGAAAAGCACGTCGACCCAGGGGTCTTCGGAGGCGACCTTCATCGCACCGAAGTCGTGGCACGAGACGCCGACCGCGCGGACCACTTTCTTGTCTTTGAGTTCGGCCAGTTCGTCGCAAACGCGCGCGAACTCCACCGGCCACTTGTCGTTGGTCATGCAATGCATCAGGCAGACCTCGATCTGATCGACGCCCAACTCCTGGCGGAAGCGATCCAGCTCCTGCTTGGCGCCGCCCGACGGGGTAACCCATTCCGCCTTGCGCGGCCAGATCTTCGTGAGCAGCGAGTAGCTGTCGCGGGGGAGGCCCTTGATGATCTCCTTGACAAACGGGTGCGACCCGTAGAGATCGGCCATGTCGATGAAGCGGATGCCCCGGTCGAGGCTGTGATGCAGGAGGCGGTCGAAGGCCTCCTTGCCTTGCCGCGTGTGGGCCGAGGTGTGATTGTAGCCGTTGTAGCCCGTCCCCTGCGCCAGCCGCGTGACCTTGATGCCCGTCTTGCCAAGATCGACGATGTCGGTGCCTTTGAAGGAGCCGGCCGGGGCGGCCTCCGCCCCGCGAATCAGGCCGGGCGCGGTGGCCAGCAGGCCGGCGCCGGCCAACGAGGTTCTTAAGAACTGACGGCGGGTGAACTCCGACATGCCAAGGGCTCCTATAGCAGTTGCGCGGGATGGGGGGGGCCGTGCCATTTTTCACAGCGCCGGCGGGCGGAGGATTCCATCCACCTGCGCCGGGCCGCGAACAACGGGGACTGCCTACCTGGACGTTACGAATCCAGATTAGCCAGATTCCGGCAATTCTTCAATTTCCTCCCGGCGAAAACAAGCCGCCGCCCAGCAAAAAAAGCGCCGGAACGCTGATTCTTTGACTGCTCGGTCGCCGTCAAGTATGATCTCGGGGTAGAGGCGGAGAGGTCACACGCCACGGGGGACAAGGCGCGGCCTGCGGGCGAGGCGAGGTGACGGCGGAAAGGTCGCGGAATGCTCTGGCCTCTTGCCTCTCAACGGCGTGCCAACTATTTTCACTTGTTCACTGATCCATTTCTGAGGAGGTTCACCAATGCGGAATTCTGCTATTCGATGGTCGTTGGCGGCGGCGCTACTCATGCTCTTCACCCTGCCCCTTTATGCGGCCGAAAAAGGCAAGGCGATCGCACCGTTCAACGGCAAAGACCTGTCCGGCTGGCGGATCGCCGGCGGCGATCCTCAAGCGACGCTCAAAGTCGGCACGGCACGCCTCGATCCAAACGACCCCGCCAGGCTGGTCGTCGAACCGGGCGGGTCGGACCTGGTGAACCCCACGGCCCACGCCAAGGACTTCTTCACGGAGCAGAAGTTCGGCGACGGCGTCTACGAGATCGAGTTCATGGTGCCGAAGGGCTCGAACTCCGGCGTCTACATCATGGGCGAGTACGAGATCCAAATCCTCGACAGCTTCGGAAAGACCGAGGTTGGCCCCGGCGACGTGGGCGGGCTGTACGGCGCCCAGGCTCCCAAGGTCAACGCCGCCAAGGCGCCGGGCGAGTGGCAAAAGTTCGTCGTCGACTTCCGCGCGCCCAAGTTCGACGCGTCCGGCAAGAAGACGGCCAATGCACGCTTCGTCCGCGTCACTCTCAACGGCAAGGTGATCCATGAAAACGTCGAAATGAAGCAGCAGACGCCCGGCGGAGTGGCCGGCAAGGAACACGCCAAAGGGCCGCTGATGTTTCAAGGCAACCACGGTCCGGTTGCCTTCCGCAATATCAAGATCTGGCCGGTAAAGTGAGAGTGTAGGTGTCAGCAGTCAGCAGTCAGCAGTCAGTCGTCTGCCGGCTGACGGCTGACGGCTGACGGCTGATCGCTGTGAACTGTAGCCTGCCGGCTGATCGGTGTTCTTGCCCTTTTTGAATGACTCATGATCGACAAAGAACTTCTCGACCTGCTCTGCTGCCCCGAGACCGGCTCGCCGCTTGCAGAGGCCGATGGCGAGTTGCTGGCCAGGCTGAACGAGGCGATTGCCGCGGGCCGCGTGAAGAATCGGTCGGGCGACACGGTGGCGACCGCACTGGCCGGAGGACTGGTCGCCGGCGAGGCAAACCTGCTCTACCCGATCGTCGACGACCTGCCGATGATGCTCATCGACGAAGCAATTCCGTTGGAGCAAATCAGCAAGAAGCCGGAGCGTCCGCAGCGTTGAGATGCAAGCGAGCGGCAGCGATTAGCCATTAGCCATCAGCCATCAGCCATCAGCCGTCAGCCATCAGCCGTCAGCCATCAGCAGTCAGCATACGCCGAAGCGTTCGACAACGAAGCCCCGGTTGGCACCGGCCGCGGACCCGGGGTGCGCTGCACGACGTTCGGCCTTTGGGGGTGCAACGCCCGCAGCGCAAGACAACCGCAGGCGTTACATTCGGAAGGCTCACATGCTCTGACTGCTGACTGCTGACTGCTGACTGCTGATAGCTGATAGCTGATAGCTGACCGCTGATAGCTGACCGCCGACCGCCGACCGCTTCTCACACGAGGGACCAATGACCAACACGCGCATCGGGCTGGTGGGTTCGCAATTCATCTCGACGATCCATGCCGAGGCTCTGCGAAGGGTCCCCGGGGCTGAACTCTTCGCGGTGGCGTCGCCGACCGGCAGCCACGTGCGGGCGTTCGCTGAAAAATACCAGATCCCCCATCATTTCACGGATTACCGGAAGATGCTGGAAATGGATGAGCTGGAGATGGTGGTGCTGGGACTGCCCAACGACTTGCATTGCCAGGCCACGCTCGACGCCGCCGCGGCCGGCAAGCACGTCGTCTGCGAAAAGCCGCTCTGCCGCAATCTCCGCGAGGCCGACCGGATGATCGAGGCCTGCCGCCGCGCCAACGTCAAACTGATGTATGCCGAGGAACTGTGCTTTGCGCCGAAGTACGTGCGGCTGAAGAAGCTCCTCGACGACGGGGCTCTCGGCGCGCCGACCCTCGTCAAGCAATCGGAAAAACACAACGGGCCCCACGCGGCCCACTTCTGGGACGTCGATCGGTCCGGCGGCGGAGTGGCGATGGACATGGGTTGCCACGCCATCGAGTTCTTCCGCTGGATGCTCGGCAAGCCCAGGATTCAGTCCGTGGTTGCCCAGATGGCCGTGCAGGTTCACGGCAAGAAGACACGCGGCGACGACAACGCGATCCTGATTCTCCAGTTCGAGGGAGGCTGCGTCGGCCTGGCGGAAGAAAGCTGGACAAAGCTCGGCGGCATGGACGATCGGGCCGAGGTGCACGGGTCAAGCGGCGTGGCCTACGCCGATCTTTTGCACGGCAACGCGATCGAAACCTTCAGTGCAACCGGGTTCGACTATGCCGTCGAGAAGGCCGCCGGCACCGTCGGCTGGAGTTTCACCGTCTACGAAGAAATCTGGAACTACGGATTCCCGCAGGAGTTCGCCCATTTCGTCGATTGCGTCCGCAACGACAAGCAGCCCCTCGAAAGGGGTGAAGACGGCCGGGCTGTGCTCGAAGCGATTTTTGCCGCATACCAATCGGCCGGCTCCGGCTGCAAGGTCAGACTGCCTTTCGAAAGCAATGCGGACAAACCCTGGGATTTGTGGCAGTCGCCCCAGCCGGTCTGCCCGTAGGACGGGTCTCCCGGCCCCGTCGCACTCTCTTGTGGTTGGCCATCGGTGGCGGAGTGCTGCCGTATTGGCTGGAAAGGCTGTCTTGGTTTCCGGCAGCGGTGGCGGCGCGTGGGACGGCTTCGGGTTGGACCGCTCTGCACCATTCAAGAAAACGAACGGGGCGACCGGATTCGGCCGCCCCGACTGGGAGAGGTGGAATGACTGTGCGGGTGCAATGATCCAAGGCGAATTGGATTACGCGCTTTTGTTTTTTGCCTCCGGTAGCGGGAGCAGCTTGGTGCGGCCGTAGACCACGTCGTCGGTAATGCAGTATTTCATGCCCCGCTCCTGGTCGGGCAGCTCGAACATGACGTCGAGCATCACATCCTCGACGATCGCCCGCAGGCCCCGCGCGCCGGTCTCGCGCTCCTGCGCCCGTTCGGCAATCGCCCTCAGGGCCGTGTCGGTGAACGTCAGCTCGGCCTCCTCCATGGCGAACAGTTCCTGGTATTGCTTGACCAGCGCGTTCTTGGGCTCGCGGAGGACGCGAACCAAGGCGTCGGTGTCGAGCGGCGTGAGCGCAGAGACGACGGGCAGCCGTCCGATCAGTTCGGGGATCAGGCCGAACTGGAGGATATCGTCGCTGGTGACTTGCGGCAGGGCCTCGGCGATCTCCAGATCGTGGTGCGACTGGGTCACCTGGCCGAAACCGATCGTCTTCCTGCCGAGGCGCTTGCTGATGATCTTTTCCAGGCCGACGAATGTCCCGCCGCAGATGAAGAGGATGTTCGAGGTGTCCATCTGGATGTACTGCTGCTCGGGATGCTTGCGGCCGCCCTGGGGGGGCACGTTGGCGGTCGTGCCTTCGAGCATCTTGAGCAGGGCCTGCTGGACACCCTCGCCGGAGACGTCGCGGGTGATCGAGACGTTCTGGCTCGTTTTGCCGATCTTGTCGATTTCGTCAATGTAGAGGATGCCTTTCTGGGCGGCCTCGATGTCGAAATCGGCGGCGTGGAGCAGCTTCAGAAGGAGGTTTTCCACGTCCTCGCCGACGTAGCCGGCCTCGGTCAGCGTGGTCGCGTCGCCGATCGCGAAGGGCACGTCGAGCAGTTTGGCGAGGGTCTGGGCGAGCAGCGTCTTGCCCGACCCGGTCGGCCCGATCAAGAGGATGTTCGACTTGTCGATGACCACGTCGGAATTGACCGCGTGGTGCATCAGCCGCTTGTAGTGGCTGTGGACGGCGACGGCGAGAATCCGCTTGGCCGACTCCTGCCCGATGACGAAATCATCCAGCTTCGAGACGATCTGGCGAGGCGTTGGGATGTTCGAAAACGGCTGCTTCGAGGACCCGCGGCGGCGGCGTTCCTGGTCGAGGATCGAATGGCAGAGATCGATGCATTCGCCGCAGATATAGACGTCGCCGGGTCCCTCGACCAGCGGTCCGACGTCGCGGTAGCTCTTCCGACAGAAAGAGCAGAAAGCGTTCTTCTTGGTGGGTCCGCTCCCGCGGCGTCCCGTGCCAAAATCCCGTCCAGAGGGCATGCTTGCTCAATCCTTTCCGTTGTGTGTCCGCGACGCGAGCCGGCACGCCCACGTCCGAACGAGGGTGTCAAACTCCAGGTGTCGCTCGATGGCCGGCTGGTGTAAGGAAAGTGAGTTCGGCCTCTGGGGCATCCGTGTCCACGCTATGTCGAGCTTGGGGCGCCAATGGTTCCTACGTCGATCGGGCATTCCAGGTTTCCGCCACCTCCCTGGGAAACCTCGACGAACGTGTTACAGCCGCCCCGACCGATCCTCTCAACCAGGCCGCAGGCAAGCGTCTAACCCTTTTCGCCGGTATTCTTTAACTCGTCTTGGAGTTGCTCCGCCAACGCAGTCTTTATTGTTCGGAATTCTTCGTCGCTGAGGTCACCCTCGACGTGGAGTTCGCGGAATTTTGAAAGCATTTCACTCGATGGCGGTTCGCTTTGTGCGGCCTCTGCACGGATTTTCAAAACCGCGTAGGTTGCGATCGCCAGCAGAACCAGGAAAATGGCCGACCAAAGGATGAGCTGAACGATCGGGTCCTGCCAGAATTCTTCCATGCTACGCTCTACGCACCCGCCAGACTCGGCGCCGATTGCCCCCCTCCAATTGCTGCTTCTATTATGCACTAATCGGCTGAGTTCGTCCAGAATCGGCAGCCGCGACAACCGCTAAAGCCCGCCGCAACCGCCCGCCCCGCAAGGCAGGCCGCAACATGCATGGACTGCCGCGCCGCAGTCGGCCGGCGCGCCAGGGCGACAAGCACATGCACGCCAGCTCCAAACTCGCGTCACAACCCAACCTTTGGGTGGATTAGACACCTTCGCAAAACGGAACCGACTGCGTAGTGAATCGCAGCCGTCTATCGGTGGTCGGGCAGCGATGAAAACAGAATGAACTGCGTGCGGCCGGGCAGAATGGAGCTGACTGCGTTATGCGATGGGGAGTGTTTGCATGTCGGCGGGTTTCTGGATATTCTTTTTTTTCGAGTCGATGAAGGCCGGCGCCGCCGGCCGAAACTCACCTTCTTGCCTTGAGGAGCCTCCGATGACGTATTGTCCCCGTAAAATGCTGCCGCCCCTGGTCCTTCTTGCGTGTATGGCCACCCTTGCCGCCGCCGCCGAGCAGGCAACGCTCCATGCGGCAATCGATCCGGCGCCAAGGGAAGGCAAGAGTTGGATGCAGCGCCACGAGCAGATGAACGCCCGCGTGGCTCAAGGCAACGTCGGCCTTCTGATGATCGGCGACTCGATTACCCACGGGTGGGAAGGGTCCGGCAAGGCGGTGTGGGAAAAATATTACGCCAAGCGAAACGCGGTGAATCTTGGGATCGGCGGCGATCGGACGCAGCATGTCCTCTGGCGGCTGCAAAACGGCAACATCAAAGGCATCTCGCCCAAGCTGGCCGTCCTGATGATCGGCACGAACAACTCCGGGAGCAATTCGCCCGAAGAAATCGCCGAAGGGATTGAGGCGATCGTCAGCTTTCTGCGTAAAGAACTGCCCCAAACAAAGGTACTGATCCTGGCGATTTTCGCCCGCGGACCAAACAACGACGATCCGCGCCGGCAGGTCAACGAGAAGACCAACGCAATCATCGCGAAGCTGGCCGACGGGGAGATGGTCCACTTTCTCGACATCAACGACAAGTTCCTCGACGACGACGGCACGCTGCCGAAGGAAATCATGCCCGACCTGCTTCATCCCAGGGAGAAAGGGTACGGCATTTGGGCTGAAGCCATGGAGCCGACAATCGCCAAGCTGATGGGCGAGAAGTAGAGGGTTGCGCCCCCCTTGAGTGGTGCGGGCGTGGCCGATGATTCTCGTAGAACGGAATATATTCCGTTACCAGCCGCCGCCGGCTAGCGCTGCATGGCCGGCAGCGGACTTCGGCCAGCGATGCGACCGAGGACGATCCCCGGCGCATTATCGGTGGGGCGTTTTCAAGTCAAAGACTGACAATTACTTCGATCGACTGCCAGACAGTGGGACAATCCAGACTGCGGGGCTGCCGCTGCACTGGCCCTCTACTATTGACGGCCGCGGTTGAAAGTTTATACTTTAAGTAATGTAAGACTCTTGGAGGGCTCGAATGGGCCGCCCGGCTCTTCCAATTCACCGCTGCCTGGACTTGCGTCTCTCGGTCGTGGCGATCGTGGTGATTCTGGCTGGCTTGTCGGAGTATGTCGCCTTGACCGCCGAGCCGATCGGTTCCTCCGCTATTCTTGGCGACAGACAGGTTCCGTGCCCGGCCAGCGACCTGCCTCCCGCACCGCTTCAGTTTCATCTAGGGCCTTCCCTGCCGCTGCACGAAGCGCTCCCCCAAGAGAGGCCCGTCGGGCCTCAGCTTGACCGGAGCCATTGGAAACCGATTCTCTCCACGGGCGCCAATGCCTGCCGTGCTGATCAACTCATTTCGCGCCGATGGCGCCGACCGGCCCCGGCGCAGCAGGTCCGCCCTCGCCGATCGATTCAAATCCTCTTCTGCACTTGGGTCGTTTAATCTGCTTTCTCCGCTCTGAATGGGTACCCCGGGACTTGCCTGGGAGTCTCTGTGGATCTCGGGGGCTGCACGAGCGGTGGCCGGGCGTGATTCTTTTGCGCCCCGTGCCGCGAGTGTGCGCCACCGGCGAGAAACGGCCCTGCTCCTCTGGCCAGTTCTTGGCGAATCCGCCGTTTTCGCGCGTGCGGGTTTCCGCCGCTATCCCGATCCGAGGCTGGCCGCACCGCCGATGCGAGTGGCCCGCCCCCGTGCGGCATTCGCA
>JAMOAF010000376.1 GCA_023621895.1 Planctomycetota bacterium | reverse complement strand
AGCGCCGTGATCGAGTAATCGAGCGTCAAGGAAGCGGTCTTTTCATCGAGATTCAGGCCGAGCTGGATCGAGTCGAGGTCGGCCACCGTATCTTTGACCTGCTGGAACGCCTTCTGGGCGATTTTGTCTCGAGCGGCGGCTTGTTCGCCGTCGCCGGAGGCCGGAGCGGCGCCGGCCTGGATGCCCATTTGCAGCGCGCCCAGGAAGTATTCTCGAAACAGTTCGGGAATATTCTGAACGTGGACCCGCACGGCGAGATTGTAGGATTCGTGCAGTCCTTGCAGGAGGGCGACGGGGTCGTCGGGCAGACGGTCGAGGGCCTCGGCCACATTCCCGACGAAGACCCAGCCTTTGTGGGCCCTGAGGTGCAACCGCTGGCCCTCGATCGGCACGACGAGCCTTCCTTCGCCTTGCTCCTCGATGCTTACGTTGAGAGGTTCGAGGATCTGGCGGAGCTGGTCGATATCGCCCAGGGGCAGAAATCCCTGGACTGTGAACTGCTGGCCGTCGGTCAGCAGGACCGCGCCCCACGGTTTCGACTTATCGAGCGTGGTCAATTCCTGGCCGCCGGTGAGCAGCTTGAGGCTCATCTCCAGCGCGGCGCCGAGTTGGGGGTTGCCGGACAGGCCGCCGACGAAGTTTAGATCATCGATCAATTCGCCGGTCCCGGAAAAGGCGATCGTGGCAACCGGCTTGAGCCCTTTTCCGGTCAAGTCCTGGGCGGCCGCCGTGGCGGAGAACAATCCGGCAACGGCAAGGACCGACGACAACAGCACCGCAAAGCTCTTCTTATGCACAACCATCCCTCCTGTTCCGAGAAACACCTGCTGGCTGCCAAGCTCCAGCACCTGCTGGCTGCCAAGCTCCAGCACCTGCTGGCTGCCAAGCTCCAGCACCACCTGGTTCCCAAGCTCCAGCTTGGGAACCTCTCCACACCGCGAACGCCCGCCGGAGAGGTCTAACGCTCACGGTAGGTGATCCGGCCTTTTTCGAGATCGTAAGGAGATAGTTCGACTCGCACCTTGTCGCCCGGCACGATGCGGATGAAGTGTTTTCGCATGCGGCCGGCCACGTGGGCGATGACGACATGGTTGTTTTCCAGCCTGACGCGGAACCGCGTGTTGGCCAGCGCCTCGGTCACGACGCCTTCTACTTCCAGGCCTTTTTCTTTAGCCATCTCTCGGACTCACAAAAGATCAATTCGGCGTTCACGGCTGCGCCGGCAGGTAGACAGACCGCCACGGAATTGAGACGGTCATCGGGTCGCCGGCCAGGTTGGCCAGCGCGGCGAGCAGCTCCCTGCTCGGTAGACTGGTTTCCGGGCTTCTCTCGGCGCCGGAGCAAGCACCCATCCTAGCACTTTTGGCTCGGGCGTCCATAGCAGCGGTAACCGCCGTCGAGGAGTTCCCGTCTATTCGCGGCGAGACGCGCTGCCGGAGGAGACGCGTGATTGTCGCGGCCCCGGCGACTTGCCCCTCGCGCCCCGGAGCGACTGAAGCGATTTGATCGCCGGGCGGGCTCGCGCGGCGACGCGGCAAGGAGGGCACGAAAAAAAGGGGACATCTCGCCACACGGCGCGACGCCCCGTATTTTGGTTTCGCGGAGAGAATGCCGAAGAGAGGACTTGAACCTCCACGGGGTTAACCCCCACCAGGTCCTGAACCTGGCGCGTCTGCCAATTCCGCCACTTCGGCTCTTTTGCTAGTTTTAGAGGAAGCAGGCCAAGTTTTCAAGCCCCGGCCAGCGCAAAACTTTCGAGCCGGGAACCGTCCTCCAGGCCGCCATATGACCCATTCATCGAATCTTCACCCTGAAAAAGCCCGGCAATTCGCCATGGACGTGGTCCGCTGGCTTCGCAAGGCCGGTTACCTGGCGTATTGGGCCGGCGGCTGCGTCCGGGACCAATTGCTCGGCCGGGAGCCGAAGGACTACGACGTGGCAACGGATGCGAAACCCGACGAGATTCGCACGCTTTTCGGCCGCGGGCGGACCCTCGCGTTGGGGGCGTCCTTCGGCGTGATCACGGTGATCGGGCCGCCGGGGGCCGGGCAGATCGAGGTCGCCACGTTCCGCGATGACGTGGGCTACTCCGATGGTCGCCATCCCGACCACGTTCACTTCAGCACGGCCGAAATGGACGCTTCGCGCCGCGATTTCACGATCAATGGGCTCTTTTTCGATCCGATTGGCCAAGAAGTGATTGACTATGTCGGCGGCCGCGAAGACCTCAGGCTCCGGCGGATCCGGGCGATCGGCGATCCGGTCAAACGGTTCACCGAGGACAAACTGCGGATGCTGCGCGCGGTGCGTTTTTCCGCCGGGTTCGATTTCGAGCTGGATCCCGCGACGTGGGGGGCGATCTGCCGGATGTCCGATCAGATCACCGTGGTCAGTTGGGAGCGAATTTCGGCGGAAATCCGCCAGATTCTGACCGCCCCGCGCCGAACCGCAGGTGTCCGTTTGCTCGTCGACACGGGCCTGGGAGCAGCGATTCTGCCCGAGCTGTTCGCCGCCGAGCGGCGGGGCGCGGCGGCTGGAGATTTCGAGGCGAAGCTCGAAGTCCTCGGCCGGCTGGACGCGCCGGGATTTCCCCTGGCACTGGCGGTCCTCCTTTCCCTCGCTGCCACGGCGGAGACCGCCCGGGCGATCGGCCGGCGTTGGCGGCTGACAAACCACGAGATCAATCAGGTGGCCTGGCTGCTTGAGCATCGCCGGTCGCTCGACCGAGCGGACCAGCGCAGGTGGTCGTCGGTACAGCCGGTATTGGTGGCCAGGGCAGCGCCAGACCTGCTAAAGTGGATGCAGGCCCAGCGCGAGGCTGAAGGGGCGGATGACACAGACGTTCGCTGGTGCCGCGATCAACTCGCCCGCAACCGTGCGGAGATCGATCCGGCGCCGCTTTTGACGGGCGACGAT
>JAMOAF010000888.1 GCA_023621895.1 Planctomycetota bacterium | reverse complement strand
GTCAGCGCGGATCTCAACAACGACGGGAAAAAAGACCTGATTGCGGTCGATGAGGCGGCGACCGAGTTGGCGTGGTTTGAGAATCCGACCTGGGAGCGGCACGTGCTGGCCGTTGACGTGCCGCGCCCACTGAACGCCGACTGTTGGGACATCGACGGCGACGGGATTCCGGAGATCGTGTTGGTCTACCGATTCGATTCGCGGCCGGAGAAGAGCGTGGGTAATGTCGCGCTGCTCAAGAGCGGGCCCGATGTCCGCGCGGCGTGGACCATGCGCGAGATCGACCGCGTTCCGACGGCGCACCGTGTTCGATGGATCGACCCCGAGGGCAACGGCAAGAAGGTCCTGCTGGTCGGTCCGTTGGTCGGCGAGCGTTTCCCGCCGCAGGAAGGCGATCGCGTGCCGATCTATCTCTATCGGCCCGGCGAGTGGAAACGCGAAACGATTTCGCGCGAGCCGGGCGGCGTCCTGCACGCGATTCATCCGGTAAGCTGGGACGGCAGTCCGCGGCAGGAGCTGCTCACGGCCTGTTTCCTGGGCCTCTACCGCCTCCGGTTCGACGGTGCCCTCTGGCGGGCGACCCGCCTCAGCTCGGGCGATCCCCGGCCGTGGCCGCAGTGCGGAAGCAGCGAGGTGCGGCTCGGCCGCTTGGGCCAGGATCGTTTCCTGGCCGCCATCGAGCCATGGCATGGCAACCAGGTCGTCGTCTATCTGCCGCGCAGTGGGCAGTGGGTTCGCACCGTGATCGAAGACCAGATGGAAAACGGCCACGCGCTGGCCGTGGGCGATCTGGACGGCGACGGCCGCGACGAGATTGTGGCCGGATTTCGTGGGGCCGGTCGCCGGCTGTCGATCTACCAGGCAGCCGGATCGGGGGCAGACCGTTGGCGGAAGACGGTCTTGGACGACGGAGGCATGGCCGGCGCCGACTGCGTCGTTGAGGACTTCACTGGAGACGGCCGGCCGGATATCGCGTGCATCGGGGCATCGAGCGGCAATGTGAAGCTCTACGAGAACCTCGGCCCGTAGCGCGCGTGCGGCTTTCAGTTCAAGGCGCGGTTTTCTGGGAAGAACCTCCCGCCTTCGCGTTCCATGACGAGGCGACGGCCGCAATCGCCGGCCAGGCGAGGTCAGGATAAAAGCGGTGCCCGCCGTCGGCCGCCAGCAACTCGACCCGTTCCGGCACGCCGGCCTTGGCGAAGATCTGCCGCGTCCAAGTCACCCCCTTCTCGACGCCCTCGAACGCAGCCAGGGGGTCTTCGCGCCCCGCCACGATCATCAGGTGCCGCGGAGCAATCAGACCGGCCAGGTCGGGCATGTCGGCCACGGCGTATATCCCCGGCAAGTAGCCGCACGCGCAGTGTGGCCGCGAAAGCCAAGAATCGGCGAAGACGCAGAAGGAGCAGGAGACGACCGCCAACCGGATTCGCGGATCGACGCAGGCGGCGTAGAGGCTCACCGTTCCGCCCATCGAGTTGCCCATGCAACCGATTCTTGCCGCATCGAGGTCGGGCTGGGTGGCGATGAAGTCGATCGCCCGCATCACGTCGAGCACGCGGCCGCCGGTGATCGGGCGGCCGGCCAACAGGGCATGGAGCGAGGCATCCTGGCACTTGACCGCCGGCTTGGCTCGAAGGCCGAATGCTCGCTGCTCGATGGCCAGCGCGGCCCAGCCGTGCGCGACCGCCTGCAAGGCGATGTCGCGCCCGCCCTTGATCGATTCCTGTTCGCTCGGCGTCTGCGCCCGGCCGATCGAGATGTGCATCCCCGGCGAATGCCCCTGTAGGCAGATCATCACCGGCAGCGGCGGTCTGGCAGCCTTCGGCCGCAACAGGTAGCCCGGCACCCGCTCCCCCGGCTCCGAGGTGAAATCCACGCGGTCGAGCGTGTACTGCTCCGTCTCTTCTTGGCGGACGACCGTGGCCTCAAGCGGCCCATGCGGCCCAGGGGGCAAAGCGAGGATTTCGATCAGCCGGGCGCGGAGTTGCTCCTGCCAAGGCGCGAAGTCAGCGGCCGGGTCGAACCGCATCGTGGGTGGGGCGGGGGGAGGGGGACTGGCCGCATCGACCCCGCACGCCATCAATAGACAGGCAACCAGCAGCGCCGCGCCGCCTCGTGTTCTGACAACATTCATGATCGATCCCAGCATCGGGGCATCCTCCAGAAGTGAGAGATTGTCACGCCGATTTTAGGCCCCGGCAAAACGTGCCGCAACCATCGAAGGCAGTTCGGTGTCTCTCGCAAAAAACGCCCGCTCCGTGGCGGCGGCTGCCATGATCCGCTACATTCGTCTTCAGCCATGGGACTGGTCCCTTGGCGCGGCGTCGATCGACCTGGCCAATTGCCCACGTCCGAAGGAATCTCGGTTCACTGATCAGGAGAAAGACTCATGAGCTGCATCTCTCTCGTTCTCGGCCTGGCGCTGGGGGCGGCGGCGCCCCCGCCGCTGCAAGCCGGCGCGGCGACCAGCAACATCACGCCCGAACTCGGCGTCCTGGTGGTCGGCGGCTTCGCGCCCTATCCGGCCCGGCACGTGCACGACGAGCTGCACGCGCGCTGCCTCGTGCTGGACGACGGCAAGACCAAGCTCGCGCTGGTGGTCTGCGATCTGCTCGGGCTGCACCGCAGCGTGAGCGTCGAGGCGCGGCGGCTGATCCAGGAGGCGACGGGAATCCCGCCGGAGAACGTGCTGATTTCCGCCACCCACACCCACTCCGCGGGAACCGCCCTCGGCAAGAACCGCTACGTTTCCGAACAGGTGCTCGACGACTACCAGCGTTTCGTGGCCCGGCGCATCGCCGACGGCGTGCGCCGCGCGCTGAATCTGCTGCGGCCGGCGGAGGTCGCCTTCGGCACGATCGACGTGCCGGAACAAGTGCACAATCGCCGCTGGCTGATGCGCGAGGGCACGCTGCAACC
>JAMOAF010000310.1 GCA_023621895.1 Planctomycetota bacterium | reverse complement strand
GGGGAACTCCAGCCTGGTCTTTTCCCGGTCGGGGATTCGTGTCGCGTCCCAGATGAGCTGCCCGGCCGGGGCGCGGCCGCCCGCCGCCGCTTCCACCGGCGATGGAGCGGGCGCGGCCGCGGCGCTCGGCGCGGCGCCTTCACCTTGGGCGTCGGCCAGGTGGACCGCGACCAGCGCGGCAAGCGGGGTCAAGAATGCAGCAACCATAGCCTTTCTCATCGCACTTCTCCTTTCACGTCCTTCGCCGCACGCGCTCGGCGGTAGCGGTAGACTTGCTCCGGATTTGTTGCATTCCTCTCGGAAGTGACTACAAACAGGTCGTCACTCTCGAAGACCGCCGCGATTTTCCC
Organism: Planctomycetota bacterium; assembly: GCA_023621895.1. Taxonomy (GTDB): domain Bacteria; phylum Planctomycetota; class Planctomycetia; order Pirellulales; family Thermoguttaceae; genus JAAYCB01. Next base: position 2,571 of record JAMOAF010000310.1, on the reverse strand, counting down.
CTGCGATTCCTCGCCTTGGATAACACCGGTCATTTGCCCCTCCCATCGGTTCTCGCCCTTCGGGATCCAGCGGATTTGGCGCCAGCCAAGCTCGCGGACGAACCCGAAATCGACGATCTCGCCGGCCTTCGAGTCCCACCCGTAAACGGCAGTACCGTGAACGGCAGTGGCTCCGAAGGAGCCCGACCAGTGGGTAACCAGGCCGTGCTTGCCCGGCGTCCACCGGTACGAACACTTGGCTTGGAACGCGTCGTCGGCGACTTTTCCCTCGATCGTCCAATTGCCTACAAGGAACTCGAATCGCTTGTTTACATTTTGGGGAGGCACCGCGTCTTTTTCTTGTCCGGCAGCTTTGCCGCAGACACACAGAGCCGCAAGGCTTGCGGCAACGGACAAGCTGGCAAAACACAGTCTAAACATTGGCTGGCTCCTTTTGTCGATAGAGTGTGTTCAAGAAACTCGAAGAGCAGGTCATCGGCCATGGAGTTGGGCACTTGGCAGCACGCGGCCCAGGCCGATCGCCCGATTGCCGATCGCCGACGGCACCTGCCCCACTCGTCCGCCCGCTTCCACGTGTCGCGACTTATTTACGCCGGCGGTAGACTTCGGTCCGGCCGGTAATCCCGTCGGGGTCCGGTTCGCAGGCCGTGACGCGTGCATCGAGCCGGTTTTCATCGACGCGCGTCAAGGTCGCGCTCATCGTTCGATGTCCCCCGGGGCCGTTCTCGACGCTCTCCAGATTCCAGACACCTTTCCCGGCGGGCGTCGCGGTCATCACGTTCACGGTACCGTCTTCCTTATACGTCCACCAGGTAGGCTTGCCGGTCTGGGGGTCGATGCCGACGACGGCGTGCCTGTCGCCATCGCCGCCCTTTTGCGCCAGTTCCAGGAAGCGGTCCTTGATTCTCCAGCGGTACGCATGCTCCACCTTGCCCAGGTCCGGTAAATCGCAGTCCCAAACGCCAACCAGGCACTCGGCCAGGTCCAGGAACGCCTTTTGCTCCTCGCTTGACGGCGCTCTACGCCGCTCGTACCTCCCCTTTGAGTCGAGCAGTTTCTTTGACTTGAGGCCCTCGCGTTTCCACTCAGCCAAATTCTCTCCCTTGCGCGGACCGTCGAGAAACGTGATCACGTAGGAGTCGGCGTTGCTGTGCCTGGTGCGAAACCTTCCCCGAAATGTCGGGCTGCCCGGGCACTTGAGAGTACAAGTCCCCGTGAATCCACGGGCCGTCTTTCCTTGAATCACGGCTTCCTCGATCGCACCATTGCTCCAGGAGGCGACGAGGCGGATTTGCCCGGCCGCGGGATCCCAATAGCCGATCGACCGAACCTTCGCATTGCAGTCCTTTCCGGCGATGCGGAAATCTCCTTCGCCGACCAGCATCGTCCCGTCGTTTTCGGGCCGGCAGGCCAGGCGATAAGTCATCTGGTCGCCCTTCGACCAACCGAGTTCCGGAGCGTCGGCGCCCAGTGGCCCCGTCGTCACCCAGTTTCCGGCGTAGGCGTCGCAATACTCTTTCCACAAGTCGCCGGCCGCCGTCCCGGTCTTCCGCCGCATCGTGATCTTGGGCCCGTCGGGCAGTTTCTTGCCACCGAGCGTTCCCTCGACAGCCTGGAAGACATACGTGTTCTCGTCCACTCTCTCGGCACTAGACGTGCCTTCCAGCTTCCCGTCCTTGGCGTCGAGCGACCAACGGAGAACGATCCGCTTGCCAACCTCGGTCCATTCGCCGGAGCCAACGCCGAGCTCGCTGTAGATCCAGTGGACCGGCTTCTTGCTGTTCTCGTCCCAGCCGTCGATCTCGTGCGTGGCGGGGATCTTCCTGCCGTTGACCTCAAGCTGGAAGTCCTTAATCGCAAACGTCTTGTTCAAGGCCCAACGCTGCGAAGCGTGGACGGTGACGTGGTCGCCTTTCTTGACCGGCCCAAGGTCGGATGGAGCCACGTATTCGCCGACCCAGTCGCCCGTGAACGGCTCGAGGAACTTGAGGTGTTCGTAGCTCGTGCCGGGCTGTTGGCCCAGGCTGAGGCTGCCCGTCAGGCATACGGCGGTCAGAACCGCCGCGACTGCTGCTTTACCTGCCATCGTCATTTCCTTTCCATTCGGTGTTGAGGTTCCAAAGTTTGCCAATCCCCGTCAACGTGGAGATTCTCCGCCTCGACGGCGGTGCGGCAGGGGCCGGCGCAGCGGCTCCTGCCGCAGCCGCGAGGTCGGATTGCCGCGCAGGCTCACTTCTGTGATCTTCCCGCAGGGCCACCAGGACTACTTGTCGCTCACGCGCCGCCAGACGGCGCCTGTCATTCACCTTCAGGCTTCTTGGCGCCACCCGCGACGAGCGCCTCCGCCTCCCGCAAGGTCATCTGAACCATGCACCAAACGATGGGGCGATCTTGATAGCGTACAAGCGGTCCGTCGGGTGATTTCAGCCGCTGCTCGATGTCTTCCTGGGCGGTCTTCAGCAGCCGTTTGCTGGCAAACGCGTCGCCGACTCGGCAGTGCGTCATTGCGCGGAACAACCCGGCACCAGCCGCTCAAAACGCACGAAGAAGGACACCGAGCCCGCGCAGGCT
>JAMOAF010000382.1 GCA_023621895.1 Planctomycetota bacterium | reverse complement strand
GCGATCCGTTCCCCAGTGTCAGACCCAAGACAGCGCGATATCGATGCTACAGTCTCCATTCTCTCGCCATTTGACTTTCGACATTCCTCATTCTTTCGACATTTGACTTTCGACATTCCTCATTCTCTCGCCATTTGACTTTCGACATTCCTCATTTTTCCGAGGCCATCAACTCCCGCAGGACCCGGAGGGTGCGGCCGATCTGCTCGCCGGTTCCAACGCTGATCCGCAGGCCGTCGCCCCAGCCGGGATAGTTCATGTATCGGACGAGGATGCCGCGCTGTTTGAGCCCTTCGTAGAGGGGCCGTACGGGCTGTTCCGGATGAACGTTCCAGGTGAAGTTTGCCTGCGAATTAACCGTTACAAACCCTAGCCGCCGCATGCCCTCGACGAGGCTGGCCCGCGTGGCGAGAATCTTGGCGCGGTTTTCGGCGAGCCACCCGCGATCGGCGATCGCCGCCGCCGCGCCGGCGATTGCCAGGGCGTCGCAGTTGTAGGAATCCTTCACCTTGGCCAACTGCTCGATCATCCGCGGCTGGCCGACGACGTAGCCGAACCGCAAGCCGGCCAGCGCATAGGACTTGCTCAGTGTCCGCGAAACGAGAATCTTCTCTTCCTCGGCCACCAGGTCGAGGCAGTTCGTCTCGGCGAAGTCGGCATACGCCTCGTCGACAAGCAAGGGGCAAGGGAGCCGCCGGGCGAACTCCAGCACGCGCCGCGGCGGAATGACCGTGCCCGACGGGCTGTTGGGATTGGGCAAAAACACCAACCGGAGCCCCTCGCTTCCGGCGGCGAAGCGGTCGCTGAGCGTCCAGTCCGTTTCGAACCGCACCTCCTCGCTCCGCGCACCCTGAAGCTCGGCGAGGGTCTTGTAGAGCACGTAGCTCGGGTAGGGCAGTCGCAGGACCTGGCCGGCGCCGACGAACGCCCGGGTGGCGATCGTGAGGATGTCGTCGCTGCCGTTGCCGCAGAGAATCCAGTCGGGCGGGACGCCGAGCACCGCGGCCGCCGCCTCGCGGAAGGGCTGGCCCATCGGATGCGGGTAGCGGCCGAGCCCACGATCAAGGGCCGCCCGGATCGCTTCGGCAACCGCCGGCGACGCCGGGTAAGGGTTCTCGTTCGTGTTGAGCTTGACGACCGCTTCGCCATGCCGCGGTTGCTCGCCCGGCACATAGCCGGACATTGCCAGAATCTCGGGTCGGAAGTAGCACATGGGAGGGTCCGGAAATGTCGAATGTCGAATGTCGAATGTCGAAAGAATAACGAATCAGGAATGTCGAATGTCGAAAGTCAAATGTCGAAATAATGAGGAATGTCGAAAATCAAATGTCGAAAGAATGTCGAATTCCTGAAGGATGAAGATCGATCTTCCATCGTTGGAGGCGCTTGCGCCTCCGCGCTGGCGTGACCTTGTTCATTCGTCCTTCGTGATTCTTTCGGCATTTGGTTTTCGACATTCGTTATTCCCCTGTTGCCTGTTGCCTGCGCCTCATTCCGCCAGGCGGATTTCGACGCTCGCGCGGTGGGCCGTGAGTCCCTCCTTGGTTGACAGAATGCGAACCGCCGGGGCGAGATGCCGCATTCCTTCACGGTCGAAGTGGATCACGCTCGAGGCCCGGAGGAAATCGTTGGCCGAGAGGCCGGAGGCGAACCGGGCGGTGCCGCTGGTCGGCAGCACGTGGGAGGGGCCGGCCGCATAGTCGCCCAGCGCGACGGGCGCGTAGTTGCCCAGAAAGACCGCGCCGGCGTGACGAAGTTTTTTTACCAGTTCCTCGGCGTTTTCGGTAGCCACGTGGAGGTGCTCTGGGGCGATCTGGTCGGCCAGTTGGCAGGCCTCGCCGGCATCGCGGGCGAGGATCACCGCGCCGAAGTCTTCCAGGCTCTGCCTGGCCAGTTGGCCCCGCTCGACCTGATCGAGCCGGCGGGCGAGTTCGGCCACGGCGGCGCGAAGCACTCGTTCGTCCCAGCCGATGAGGATGCTGGCGCCCGGCGCGTGTTCGGCCTGGGCAAGGAGGTCGTAGGCCGTGTAATCGGCACGGGTGGAGCCATCGACAATCACCACGACCTCGCTGGGTCCGGCGATCGAATCGATGTCGACTTCTCCGTAGACGTGCTTCTTGGCCAGCGCGACGAAGAGGTTGCCCGGCCCGACGATCTTGTCGACCCGTGGCAGCCCCTCCACGCCATAGGCCAGTGCGGCGACGGCCTGCGCCCCGCCGAGCCGATAGACCTCGTCGATGCCCAGCTCGCGGCAGGTGGCGAGCATGTCGTGGTTGTAGGTGCCGAAACGCGTTGGGGGAGCGACGACGGCAAGCTGTTTCACGCCCGCCACTTGCGCCGGCACGGCGGTCATCAGCACGGTCGAGGGGTAGGCGGCGGCCCCGCCCGGCACGCAGATGCCCACGCGCTGGAGCGGCAGGTATCGCTCGACGAGGTAGCCGCCGGGGCGTTCGATCCGCACGTCGCGGTGGAGGATCGCCCGCTGGAAATCAGCGATATTCTCGCGGACCTGGCGGACGGCGGCGAGGAAGTCCGGGTCGGCCTTCGCGTGCGCCTCGTCCAGCTCGGGCTGGGGCACGCGGATGGTCTGGGGCGCGAGCTCGGCGCGATCGATCCTCGCGGAGTAATCCAAGACCGCCTCGAGGCCCTTGTGCTCCACGTCGCGGCAGATCCGGCGGACCACCTCCAGGGGTGAGAGGGGCTCGCCGAAGATTTCGATGGTTCGCTGGCGGCCCTCCTGGCTGACGATCTCGCCGCGCGGGCTGAGCCTTTCTCGGAGGCGGGCCATCGCGGCCGTGATGTCGTCCTTGCGGCTATCAATCCAGGTGATTTTCAGGTCTTGGGGCGGCATCGAGCAGTCTCCCATCGGGCTCTTCCGGGCTGAGCGGCATGGCTCGCCAGAACATCAGACCGGGAAACCC
>JAMOAF010000495.1 GCA_023621895.1 Planctomycetota bacterium | reverse complement strand
GCAAGCGTGCTCGACACCCGCTCCTTCAGCCCGAACCGCCGATCGATCTCGATCGCCGCGTCGATCAGACCCCGGCCGCGCACAACCGCACTTCCGGCCGCCAACAGGACCCCGACGACACCCCCCAACGCAAGGTAGACCCCACCCTCGATTCCCAACGGCCGGTACTTGTCAATCAGTACGGGCGCCAGGGCAATCAGCAGCGTCGCGAAACAACACCAGCCCACCAGTCGGGCGAATCTCTGTAGGCCGAGCCACCAACGCGCCCGGTTCACCTGCCGATTGAGTTCTTCCACGCGACCACCTCCCTCAAGGCGATGCTGATTCTCATCCTGGATTATAGCGTCCGGCGGCAGACCCGCGTAGTCATGGCAGGGATTCGCAGTCGCTACCGGCGGTCCCATCCCCCTTAAGCCAGTCGACGGCTATCATGGAATTCGCTCTCCGCTTTCCGCTTTCCGCTTTCGGAGGAACATCAATGACCGAGTATCGCTTGCAGCGCGATTCGATGGGCGAAGTCCGGCTTCCGGCGAATGCCTACTATGGGGCCCAGACGCAGCGGGCGGTGGAGAACTTCCCGATCTCCGGGGAAAGGCTGCCGCCGGAGCTGATCCACGCAATCGGCCTGGTGAAGTGGGCCGCCGCGTCGGCGAACCGCGATCTGGGCCTGCTCACCGGGTCGGGGAAGCGTCCCTTGAGCCAGGCCGAAGTCGACGCACTGCTCGCCGCCTGCCGCGAAGTGGCCGAGGGGCGACTGGACGATCAGTTTCCCATCGATGTCTACCAGACCGGCTCGGGTACGTCGAGCAATATGAACGCCAACGAAGTGATCTCCAATCGAGCGATCGAACTGGCTGGCGGCGACCGCTTTGCCCTCGTCAAACCGATCCATCCGAACGATCACGTCAATATGGGGCAGAGCACCAATGACATCTTCCCCACGGCGATCCACGTGGCCGCGGCCCGCGGCATTCACGACCGCCTGATCCCTGCTTTGAAGCGCGCCGGCGAGTTGCTCCGCGAGAAATCGGTCCAGTGGCAGGGTATTCTCAAAACCGGCCGCACGCACCTGGCCGACGCCACCCCGCTCTCTCTCGGCCAGGAGATCGGCGGGCTGGCGCGGCAACTCGAACTGTCGGCTGGCCGGGCGGGTCGAGCCCTCGAAGCGATCCTCGAACTGCCCGCCGGAGGCACCGCGGTCGGAAGCGGCATCAACACCCACCGCGAGTTCGGCGCCCGGGTCGCTCGGCTGCTGGCCGCAACGACCGGCATCCCCTTCGTCGAAGCGGCCGACCACTTCGAGGCCAACGCGCAGCGCGACGGCCTTGTCGAATCCCACGGCCAGTTGCGCGCCGTCGCCGTCACCCTGTTCAACGTGGCCAACAACATCCGCTGGCTCGGTTCGGGGCCCCGCTGCGGCTTCTATGAGATCAAGATTCCCGACCTCCAGCCGGGAAGTTCGATCATGCCCGGCAAGGTCAACCCGGTGATGAGCGAAAGCCTCATGCAGGCGGCCTCTCGCGTGATCGGCAACGATCAGGCGATCGCCGTCAGCGGCGCCGCCGGCGGCCAGTTTCAACTGAACATCATGATGCCGATGATGGGGCATGCGATTTTGGAGAGCATCCGCCTGCTTGGCGGCGGTGTCCTCGCCTTCGCCGAAAAATGCTTGGAGAATCTCGAGCCCAATCCAGAGGCCTGCGAAGCTTCCGTCGAAAAGAGCCTCTCGCTTGTCACCGGCCTGAACCCCTACATCGGCTATGAGAAGGCGGCTTCCTTGGCCAAGGAAGCGTTCAAGACGGGAAAAACGATCCGCGAAATTTGCCGGGAGCAGCAGATTCTGCCGGAAGAGGAACTCGCCGAGGCGCTGGATCCGTGGCGGATGACCAGGCCGATTGCATAGAGGGGATCTGCCGGCGAGAGAACCTCGGTCCGAGGTGGCGCGCCGCCGCGCCCGCGCGGCGGTCGGCCGCAATGCGGCGTCGCGTGCGCGGGCGTCCTACGGCAAGAGGAACACCAGCCCGGCCGCCACTCCCGCCTCGGCCAACCCGCCGCTGATTCGCAAGGGCGGCCGGTAGTAGCGGAGGGGAGTTGGAGTGCCAGGCCGCTGGTGCCCCAGAACATAGACGCACTCGCAGGTAGGTTCCGCCGCCAGGCGATACGGCAAGATGGCCACATTTCCGACGAAATGGGCAGTCGAAGCCGCCGGCTGAAGGACTCCTAAGGTGTATCCGTGTCGTTCGAGGGCCGCATCTTCAAAATACAGGGGCCGGTGGCAGACCCCCGGCGCGGTCCAGCAGAAGCCGGTCCATGCGGGAGAGGGCAAGGCGGCCGCCGGACGTGCCGCCCACTGCAAATCGGCTTGCCCGGCATAGTCCGTCGGCAGTCGCCCCCCCTGTGGCTGGATGCTCGTCGAGATGCTTGTGATCGGCTTGAGTGGTTCCAGGAGCCCGGGCGCCTGTTCGCCGGACCCGCCCGACGCGCCCGCGCCGGCCGGGCAGAGCCCCAGAACGGCCAAGACAAGACAATTTGCCATAAGTCTCATTTCTGCAATTCCTTTGCGGCCGGGCGGTCCCATTCCGTTGGGGTCAGGTGGGTCGATTCTCGGGCGGGAGTGCCTCCCAGTCCCGCACAGCTTGGGACTCGCGGAATGGTCTGGCCGCAAGTATCTGGTTTACCCAGACGCCCGAGATAACGCCTCCTCTAATCATTTGTTTCGGCGTTTGCAGCAGGGCCCTTGGGTCTTTTCACCGCGGCAGGCCTGTCTTGCCAAGGGAATTGTCGTCTCCATCCCCGGCGAGATTATTGCCTGCTCTATCAGCAGTTAATTGCAGAATGGATCGTTTGTGACTATTGTAGTAGTTGGGAAATGCTTCTTTTACCGGAATCCAGAAGTTCCCGCGGATTGTCTAAACTTTTGGGCTACAATGGTTT
>JAMOAF010001073.1 GCA_023621895.1 Planctomycetota bacterium | reverse complement strand
GGCTGTTTCTCAGTGTGACCGCTTTGAACAAGCCTGGCTCCAGCGCGGCGGCATGGAGCGCCGGAGGGCCGACGCGGCCAACGCTTACCAGATCGACGGGGCGCGGTGCGCTCGGCCCTCCGTACCCCCCCAAGAACCGGGCGCAGAGCAGAATCTCCTCGCAACGCATCGCCAGCAGCGATTTTCCGAGCAGGTAGGCGATCGTCGCTTCGCGCCACTCGGGCGGGAGGAAGGCGGCGTAGGAATGCTTGCCGGCCGGGGCCGTCTCGCCGAGGCCGCAGAGGTCCGGGGCGAGGACGATCTGGCCCCCGCGGGCCAATTGCTCGAGCGCCCCGCCCGGCGCAGCCTCCTTCTGTTTGCCCTCGGCGTCGAGGTAGAGCGTGGCGCCGCTGGCCGGCTCGTCGGGAACCAGAAGCAACGCGGCGATCGGAATGGCTCCGCCGGGCTGCAAGACGACCTTTTCGATCCGGTAGCCTTCTCGCCGGACTTCGCCCCGCTTCTCCCACTTGGGCTCGGGCAGGTCGCTCAGACGGCGGATTCCGCTGATCCGCCGCACTGCGTCAAGGGCCTTGGCCTTTTCAGAGGTTTCCCAGAAGCTCTTTCGCTCGGCGGCCAGCTTCTCTTCGAGCTCGACGTTCAGGTCGTAGACGCTGCGGGCGCCGTCGAGCAGCATCACCTCGCCGCGCGGCGTGCACCAGAGCGCCTCGTCGGCGGCCACGGGGAATTCCGGCTCGGTGATCGCGTCGTCGATTCCCAGCAGCCAGCGCCGCATCCAACGGGCAGCGGCCTCGCGCATCGGGGCGGGAAAACCGTGCCCGCCGTCAACCTCGACCAGGTCCATCCGTTCCGCGTGGCCAAGGTGGCCGTACCACCGCTTGGCCTGGCGGAAGCTGTGCCACGCGCCGTCGATGTCGAAATAGTCGGCGGTGGCAACCATCATCAGCGTGGGTTTCGGCGCGCGGATCAGCACGTAGTCGGCGTGGTCCAGGCCGAAGGCAATCTGGCCGAAGATCGTCTGCTCGGCGTCCTGGGGCCCGATCGTTTCAAGCAATCGCCGGAAACTCGTCAGGTAGCAGCCCGGGGCGGCCGCCTGAATCCGGTCGTCGAGCGCCATCAAGTAGCTGGTCAGCGTCCCGCCACCGGAAATGCCGGTGCAGCCGATCCGCTGGGGGTCGACTTCCGGGCGGCTCGCCAGGTAGTCGATCGCCCGGATGCCGTCCCAAACGCGGTAGGTGGCCGTGTTGCGCCCCAATAGCACCGCACCCACGCCGGCCAGCCCGTGGCCCATCGTGCTGCTGGTGACCACCGGCTTGCCGGAGGCATCCAGAAGCTGGTGCCGTTCGCCCTGATCGATCGGGTCGTAGCAGAGGGCGGCCATGCCGCTCTTGGCGATCAGGATCGGCGCCCGCTGGTAGAGGTCGCGCGCCTTGCCGTTGGCGCTATGCCCGCAGGGCACGAGCACGCCCGGATACGGCGGCTTGGCCTCGGGCAAGTAAAGGATCGCCGTGACGAAATGTTTCGGCTGGCTCTCGAAAATGACCTTTTCAATCCGGTAGCCGTCGCGCTGCTCCCGGCCGACAACCCGGGCATTGAGCGGAGTGCGGTCCGGAAACCCGCCAAGCTGTTCGACGAAGAACTCCCGCATCCGTTTCTGGTACGCCGCGATCTCCTCGGGCGTCTTGATCTTCTCGTATGCGGCGTCGCGCCGGTCGGTTGCCTCGCGGACCTGGTCCATCAGCCAGGCGTGGAGCGCCTCGGAGGGAGCGGCGGCGGCCGTTTGCCCCGCCAGCACGGCAAGGTCCTGGTCTTGTGCAAATGCGGCGAGAGACAAAACCGATGCGACCAGCCCGATCGCTGCAAAAATGGATTTGGTGCTCATGGCAGTGCAATTCTCCTCTACCCTTCGGATCATAATGCCGCCAAACCGAGATCCGCCAGCGAGGCGGCGGTTCAAACCTTCAATGCCAAGCGGCGCAGGTTCTCAGTTCCAGAGCCACTCCACGTAGGAGTGGACGCCGACGCCCTCCAGCCCCACCTTCAAGTAGACCACGATCGGCAGGGCCGGCAAGCGATACTTGTCGCGGAGAAATCTGCACCTCACGTCGGCAACGTCCGAAACATCCAACCGAAGACACGGTTCATGCCCCCAAAATGCCGTACCTGGATGGCATTCTCAAGCAGAGAAGCAGGTTACCTTAGAAGTTAGTCTATAAACATAATCATCAAGGAATAGGCCATACTGATATGCTAGAGCACCGGCGGCTGCCCTTTGCCGCCCACCGCAGTCCATTAGAACACGCCGAAAACCCGGCGTCACCGGGCGTGACGCAGGAGAAATTCGACGATTGGCGTCGGGTCTTCGAGACTGTGTGGATGATGGCCCACACCGCGCTTGACGATCACCTCGATCGGACCGCCGAGCCGCTCGTAGCGCTGCTGGAGGACCCGCGTGTTTTCCTCGATCGGCACCACCTCGTCGGCATCGCCACACACGCTCAGGATCGGCACCTTGGCCTTGGCGAGCGGTTCGAGCCGGTCGATCGGGCTGACCTTGGCCGTGACCGATTCGTCTTCGGTCAACCCGTAGGCAGCCAGGCAGGTCCGCCAGTCGGCCGGGCTCCCCTTGCCCTTGCCCTTGCCACCCGGCCAGCTTCGGATGTCGCACACCGGCGCATCGACATAAACGGCCGAAACACGGTCGGGGTTGTCAATCGCCCAGTTCAACACAATCAGCCCGCCGCGGCTCATGCCTTCGAGAAACGGCCTTTTCCCGAATCCGTGCCGGTTCGTCAGGTATTCGTAAAACCGGTCGAAACGCTCAACCGCCTTGGGAGAGCCGAACAGCCCCGCCACGTCGGTATAGGCGAGGTGGTAACCGCGCTCGAGCAGGGCGATGTCCACTTGGGGCTGATGGCCGAAGAATCGGGCGCGCCA
>JAMOAF010000193.1 GCA_023621895.1 Planctomycetota bacterium | reverse complement strand
AAAAACCGCCCTTTGTATTTCCCTCGGGGGCCGTTTATAATGCGGCTATCCGGCGAGAAATGCCGGCCTTTTCATTCGGAACCGATCCCGAAGGCAGCAGGGCCTCGCGGAGGTCGCGGAATGGAATCGGCGGAAGTCGTCGGACAGGTTCTCAAGAATACTCGTCTGTTACAGGGAAGGAATCGCAGCCGTGCTCACCGTTCGACCGAAAGTAGCCGAACTGGTACTTCAACTTTACGGGCGGCCGCTGCATCCGGAACTCTTCGAGGCCTACTCCTCGCGAGACATCAAGCGGGGCGACTACGAAGCCCGAGTGCAGATCACCGGCGCCGGTCATGTTGTCACGTGGCGCTACGCGGGGCTGACCCTGACCGAAGTGGCCACCAGCGCTCACCATCCCCTGCCGAAGCGGCGGCGCCTTCTCTCCTACCGCCTCAAGGGGCAGCGGAGCGACTACGTCGAGTGCCGCGGCGGGGTGACCTACCAGGTCAACTTCCAGCTCGAAACGCTGGAACCTGAGATCTTCTGGACATTCCAGGAAGAGCTCTCGCACGATTGCCAGCGGGAAGGATTGTTCTACAAATTCGACTCCAGCGGGCGAATGGCCCTCGGAGCCGTCAGCTATATCCACGTCGAAACCCGCAGCCGCTCGATGCTCGTCCAGGCATTTCACACCTTCCCGGACGACTACGCGATCGTCAAGAGCCAATCGCTGATCGAGCTGCCGTGACCGTTTCGCGGGGTGGCTTTCGCCAGCGGCGGAGCGCGGCGGGAAATCGCTTTCTCCAGGTGGTTTGCGTGATTCCGGGAGGAATTCACGAGAGCGCGATAGCCGCGTGGGCTTGCCCCGCGGCGCGCCTGCGCTGCGGCACAACCCGTACGTAACGAAGCGCGGGGCAAGCCCACGCGGCTATCTGAACAGCAGCCGCTTTTCCCACGAATCACGCAGGTCGATTTAGATGGTTTGCGTGGCTGCAAGTTGCTCGCCGCGGGTCTTCACCCGGGGCGCGGCGGGCTCTTGAGCGTGAACCAGAACGTTGCTCCACGGCCGCGGCCCTCGGACTCGACCCAGACCTTGCCGCCATGGACGTCGACGATCCGCTTGACAAGGGCGAGCCCGACGCCACTGCCTTCGCACGAAGGGTCTAATTGGTTGAAGAGCCGAAAAATCCGTTCGTGATATTCCGGTTCGACCCCCAGGCCGTTGTCGCGAACGTAGCAGAGCACCTCGCCGCCGCGCTCTTCCCCGCCGATCTCGATCCGCGGCCGCGGTTGGTCGCCGCGGTATTTGACCGCGTTTTCCAAAAGATTCTGGAATACCTCGCCAAGCCGCCGCCGGTCGCCGAAGACCTCCGGCAGGCCCGGCTGGACATGCACTTCCGCCCCCGACTTCGTGATGCTTCCCCGCAGGCTCTCGATCGCTTCGGCGGCAAGCGAGTTGAGCGAAACCACCTCGGCGGGGTTGACCTGTCTTCCAATCCGCGACAGCTCGAGAATCTCGCTCAACAGCCGCCCCATCCGCTCGGCGGCCACGTCGATCCTCTCCAGGCCCTCCTTCGCCAGGGCCGTCTCGCCCTTGGCAAGGTCTTCTTCGAGCAGGCCGACGTAACCGCGAATCGTGATCAGCGGGCTTTTCAAGTCGTGCGACACCGCGTAGGCAAACCGTTCCAGTTCCGCGTTCTTTGCCTCCAGATCGGCGATCAGCGTCTCGCGCTCCGCCGCGTGCTGCCGCAGTTGCGTGACGTCTTCAAAGGCCACGGCCAGCCAGTCGCCGGGCAGCGCAAAGACATTCGTGTGATAGATTCCGTCCAGGTGGTCGTCCCGGTATGCAATGTCCTGGCTCCAGCAGGGTTCGCCGGCTTCGAGGGCCCTGAGCCAGGCATCCCGGATTCCCAGCCCAGCGGCGCTCGGCCAAATCTCGTCGAAATCCTTTCCCCGCGATTCCTCCAGACAGACTCCCGTCAACCGCTCGGCGGCGGGATTCGCATCGGCAAGCAGGAGCCGGCCGTCGGCGGTCCGCTGGTACATGAACATGCCGGCGGGGCTGAACTTCACGATGTCGGCCGATGTCTGTAGCGATGCCTTCAGTTCGCGCTCGGCGCGCTTCCGGTCGGTGATATCCAGGGCCAGAACGGTGACCGCCGCCGGCCAATCAGGATGGTCGATCGGCGTCAGCGAGAGCAAGACATCGATCGGCGCGGCGTCCTTGCGGAGCCAGGTGGTTTCGAAGGTCGCCGTTCCGTGGAGGCGGACCTGGGCGTACTTCTCGCCTCCCACCCGGTCAAATTCTTCTTGCGAGGCATAGAGCACGCGGATCGACTGTCCGACGAGCTCGCTTTGGAGGTAGCCGGTCATCTCGCAGAAATACTCGTTGACGTCCTGAAAGACCCGATTCGCAACGACGCCGATGCCGGCCGGGGCGGACCGGAAGACGTCGCGAAGCCGAGCGGAGTCTTTTTGCGCTCTCCGCTCCGCCTGCCCGCGTAGCGCCAGGGCGCGCGACACGACGACCCCGTAGCCGATAAAGGAAACCAGGACGGCCAGGCGGAGAAATTGATTATGCCCGGAGTACGCGCCGTCCCATCCGGCCGTCTCCGGAGCGAATCGCAGATGGAGCAGGAAATCGACCAGCCCGACGGCCAAGCCCGCCAGCGCGCTCCACAGCAGAACCCGCCAGTCGATCGGCGGCGCGCCGGGGCGCGGCCCCGAGTCGTCAAGGAATTCCGCAGCGCGGGCCGGCGAGTCCCTGTCTGCCGCCAGATCGTCGTTCATCGAGCGTCCCTCCGCTGCCGGCCCTCGCCGGGTCCTCTCCTTTCCCCCGAGAATTATCCGCCGGGGGCGCATGCTTGGCAAATCGCGGCAGGAAAACGTAGGGAGGTTCAAGGTTCAAGGTTCACCTCGTTCCCAAGCTCCAGCTTGGGAACGTTGGCAAGGTTC
>JAMOAF010000807.1 GCA_023621895.1 Planctomycetota bacterium | reverse complement strand
TTTCCCATGCGGCCGCCCCCCTTTTCTCCCAAGCTCCTGCTTGGGAACCACTCAGAAGAGCCCTCCGGACCACGATCGCCTAGGGCCTTCAAGTGGCCCGTCTCGCGCAGCTTGGCGTTCCTTTCCTATCCGCCGGACCATTTGCACATCTTTCGCCAAAGCGTTACAATACGGCCATAATTCGGAGTGGAAGCAGGCGCTGCGCAAGATCAGTGCTGCCGAGTGCTTCATCCGCGGCCAATTCGATCACCCAAGGTGATTCGTCAAGGTCTGCGCCGGGGCAGAGGCCGTAAGACAGAGCGGCGGCAAATCGTTCGCCACCTGCGACTTCAGAGACTGCCGGCTCGCTGGAAGCCGGTCCCGCCTGTTGGTCGACCGACGGACTGTTCTGTTGTGAACCGCCGGTTCGACTGTTTCGTTAAGATAAAGGAAAGGTGTTCCTAAATGATGCAAACGCGAGTCAGATTCCATTGGCTTTGCGGCGTGGCATTGGCCGGGCTGCTCGTCCTCTTGATGTTCTCGCCGGCTCGTGCGGGCGAGGACGGCGATCTGGGGTTTGACCCAACCGCAAAGGTCTCGGTTGAGTGGATCCCCGAACCTTATCCGGTTGTTGGAGCCAACGCGGCCACCGAGACCGAGATGCGGAAGTACACCGAGAAGATCGTCGGCTCCGATCACACCTTTGACATGGTGCCAATCCCCGGCGGCAAGTTCCTGCTCGGCAGTCCGGACGGCGAAGCGGGCCGTTCGCCCGACGAAGGGCCGCAAGTCGAAGTCAAGATCGAGCCTTTCTGGATGATGTCGACCGAGATCACTTGGGACATCTATGACTACTGGTCCCAGAAGCTGGACATCGCCCGCCGCGAGCAACTCAAGCAAGAGACGACCAAGTGGGACAAGCTCGGCGACGCGGTGGCCCGGCCGACGGCGCCCTACAGCGACATGACCTTCGAGATGGGGCACGACGGCTTCCCGGCGATCTGCATGACCGAGTATGCCGCCAAGATGTTCTGCAAGTGGCTGACCGCCAAGACGGGCCGCTACTATCGCCTGCCGACCGAGGCCGAGTGGGAATACGCCTGCCGCGCGGGGACCACGACGGCCTATTCCTTCGGAGACGATCCGGCGGCCTTGGGCGACCATGCGTGGTACTTCGACAACTCGCCGGACGGCTACGCCAAAGTCGGCACGAAGAAGCCGAATCCTTGGGGCCTCTACGACATGCACGGCAACGTGACCGAGTGGGTCCTCGATCAGTACATCCCGGACTATTATGCACAACTGAAGAGCGGCAAGGTCAAGGCGCCGTTTGCCGTTCCGACCAAGCTCTACCCGGTCACCGTCCGCGGCGGCTCGTGGGACGACGACGCCGAAAGACTCCGCAGCGCGGCACGGCGAGGTTCCGATCCTTCATGGAAAATGCAGGATCCACAAATCCCGCAAAGCATTTGGTATCACACCGACGCGCTGTTCCTCGGTTTCCGGGTGGTTCGCCCTCTCCGCACGCCAACGGCGGAGGAAGCGAAGCTCTACGAACCGGACCCGGCCGTGATCGCCGAGTACAAGGAAGCGCAAGGCGGCAAGCAATAGCCGCGCGATTCTCATCGGCTCGCTCCTGGCCGGATGCCCCGCGCTCGGGCGCAGGCAACAGCGCACCGCCATGCTCCTGGTTTGCAACGTGCAACTGGTTCCCAAGCCGGAGCTTGGGAACCAGTTGCACGTTGGGAACCTCTGACGCCCCGCCGTCGAAACAGGCTCATCGGCGATCGCACGCGTAGTTCCAATTCTGAAACAGGTTCATCGCGGCGCGGTCGCAGTCTGGCGTCTGCGGCAGGAGCACCAGGGCGTCGAGGCACGCCCCGCGCTGTGCGGAGAGCGTCAACCGGCGTGGACCTGCTCCGAGTTGCAGATCGCCGATGCGGTACCATGCCCAGTGGCCGTGGGCTTCTCCGAAATGGGCGAAACACTTGGTGTGCGCCCTGCGCGGATCGTCCCAATCCGTGAAACCGATCATTGCCGCGGCCGCCAGCGTACGCGGCTGGGCCGCGTCGACGGCCAGGTCCAACTGGGTGCTTCCCTCCGGCTCCCATCGCGCCCGCAGCCAGAGCGTATGGGGACCTGTTTCCAGCACATCCGCAACGAACGAAAGCCGGCCCCGGCCGGTGAACGCAACGATCCGGCCTTGGCTGTTCTCGGCTGAATCTTGCACTTCCGCGCCGCCCTCGATCCTCTCGGACGCCTCCGCCTCGCACGCAAGCGCGGCCGGCGCCGCGAGCACCTGAAACGGCGTCCGTCGGACGTGGCCCGCCTCGCGGAATACCAGTTCCAGGCCGCGGATCTCGCCGGGCGGGGCAGTCGCCGGTTTGAGCAACAACCTGGCCCGCGCCTGCTGGCCAGCGCCGGCCAGCGCCACCGTCTGCCGCTCCGGCGCGACGGTCCAGCCCGGCGGCAAGCCTTCCACGGACACCTCTCCTTCACACCGGCGGCCCTCGATCGTCACGTCGATCGGCAGGCTGCCGCCGGGCGCAACGAGCAGGCGGCGATGCGACCGGTCGCCGTCGAGATAGTAACTGATCGAGTCGATGCCGATCCCCAGGTCGGTCCGGTGCCGCTCGGCCCAGCGGCAGACCGACTTGACCGGCGCCGCGACCGGTCCGCTGGCGACGGAAATCCGGTTCTCTCCCCTCTTCAATGTGGCCGGGAGCGACAAGGGCGACACAACGAACGTGGTTCGCACGCCGAGGCCGGCGAGCGACGCCCCGCCGCCCGGCTCAAAATCGAGCTTGAGCCAGTAGCCGTAACGGGCCGCGACCTGCTCCCGCAGATCAATTGCCAGTCCGCCACGGGGCTCCGTATTTCGCCAGACCTCCTTCCAGGTCTTCCCTTGATCAAAGGAAACGGATGCCCGCACAGCATCCGGCCGGTCGGCGAGCCAGGCAGCCCGAACCTCGGCATCGGAGAGAATGTACGGGCAGGCGACCCGGTAGAGCAGCGACGCTTGCCGCCGCGGGTCAATCGCCCGGAGCACCATGCCATCGTTGGAGGGCGCCACGGCCAGGTTCTCCAACTCGCCCGCCCCGCGCTCGCGCCGGGGCTGGTAGAGGATCGATCCGTTGCCGAAACAGGGGGGTATCTTGGCTAAATGGATCGGCTCGCGGTTGCCGGTCAGTTCGAACCAGCGCCCCTCGTTCGACCAGCCGAACCGCACCTGCTCGCCACCTCGGAGCGGAAACGCCATCGAGTGGGGCCGCTCGGCCGTCCCCAGCGACGGCTGATGGCGTCTGCCCCGCAAGGCCGACTGGACTTCGCTCCCCTCGCGGAGTTTCAGATAGAGGTCGTCTTCAAAGGCCCGCCGGCTGGCCACGGTCGCATTGTCGCGATTGAGCCAATAGACGCGCGGCGAGAGGTCGAACAACCGCCAACTCCCCAAGTAGAACGCCTGCTCGAATTGATGGTGCGTTCCCGAGCAATCCTGCGACGAAATCCCCGCGGTGAGGAACAGCTTGCGGAGCGTGTGGTTCAGCGGGCCGCATTGGTCGAAGGGATAGATGTTCAGGGCCTTGATCAGCGTGTACGAGACTCGCGGGCGGTGCCGTGCCGGCAGCGTCTCGCAATAGTGGGCGTCGAAGTAGTTGGTCGTCGCCAGGGCGTAGCGAAAGACTTCCAACGCCCGCCGCGCCTCGTCGTCGATGCCCGGCGCAAGTGTCGCGTTCAAGGTCGCCACGCTCAGCGGGACGACGCGATCGCCGGCGCGCCAATGGGGAATCGCGGTTTCCGCCGCGCCCGTGCCGCCCGCCGGCTCAAACGTGAGCGATTCCATCAGCGGCTCCCAATCGCCGGATACGGTGACCATGAACGTGTCACCGGGCGAAGCAATCACCCGTTCGGCCTGCCTTGATCGGTACTCGACGAAGCGGGGGTCCGGCAGCCGCTGGAAGGGGCGCGTGACAATCAATCGGTTGGCGGCTCGGTTCTCGGCGAGCAGCGACTCGGGCGCCCGCGGCCGGACGGCGACCCGCCGGCGCTCCGTTTTTCCATCGGCAAACACGTCGAGTGGAACCGCCTCGTGCTGCCGGGGCAGCTCGCAAGCCAGGTGGCCTCGCACAAACCGGTCGTCCGCGGCGTGGACTCCCTGCCACTCGTTCTCAAAGTGCCAGAGCGCCCGGGTGTGCTCGTCGACGGGAAACTGTCTGCGCTGCGGCGCGAAGTCGGCGCCATAGCGGGCGCAGTCGGATATCCGCACTTCGTCGAGAACCGCCTCGGCCACCCGATCGGCGCGGCAGTCGGTGTCGCCGCCGAGAAAAGCCTGCATCGGCATGCTGCGGCTGTCATTTTCGGCGATGCCGATCCCCGTGGTGGTTCCCTTGGAAGTCAGGCTGCTCGGCCAGGGCGACTCGCCCGGACCGGTCTGGCCAATCCGCTTTCCGTCGAAGAACAACGCCAAGCGTGCTTGGGAGAAATCCCAGGTGGCGGCCAGGTGGTGCCAGGCGTCCCGCTGGAAAGGGGCAAATGCCCTGACCGACCGGAGAGTCCCGCCGGCGTCGGCGATGGAAAACTCC
>JAMOAF010000653.1 GCA_023621895.1 Planctomycetota bacterium | reverse complement strand
GTAGTTCGGCCAGCCGCTCCGCGTAGGGCACAACAACGGGCGTGGGCTTCAGCATCCGTTGCATAGCCCAGTGCCGTTCGATAATCGCAGCCGCTTCGCCCTCGGGGACGGCGCCGGAATAGTTCGCCGCCAACTTTGTCAGGATTCGTCGTGTCTGTTCTGGTTGTTCGTCCGTGTTCAGCAAGATACAACGGTTCGCGTCTTCGTCGAAAATCTGCGTCAACGTGGTTGTCTCGGTGTACGCAATTGGCCCTTCTTGTTCGATTTGTTGTGTGACAATTTCCCCGCCCAGCTTCACGGGCATCAGCTTTGACAGCCGGCCGCCGCTCAGCATTTCCCGCAGGGCTCGGGTTGCTTCGGCTCGGTCGTCGTTTTCCAGCCGGGACCGCTCGCCGGCCACAACGAATCGGTTTCGCAGACTTCCGGCTTCCATGTGAAACAAGGCTTGGGGCGTCATTTGTGTTGCGTGAATAACGGCTTCAGGCGGGAACAATCGGGCCGTCCGTTCGACAACGTAACTCTTGCCCGACGCAGAAGGGCCTTGGATGATTGCCGCCAGGGGGTTTGGGAGCAATCGCGAAGTCCCCACCAGATAGACGGTCAATGCGAGTTCTCGCTCGCCGGCCACCCCAAGCCGCGCGATATCGGCAACGATGGTTTGCAGCAGGTGGGGCGATTCCAGTAGGGCAGCCGCTTCCGCTCGCACCGCCTCGGGCATCGCGGCTAAAGGGTCGGGCTCAGCTTCAGGCCCGGCTTCGTTGACGGTTTCGGTCAACCGGGCGGCTTCCCGCAGCAGCAAAGCTTCAATGTCCGCAGGGTCGATTCCCGGTCGGTCTTTGCAGACCGCCGCCGCAAAGGCTTCGCGTTGCTTGCTCCGCCCGAGGTCCAGTTTTTCAACAGCCAACACGTCGCCGGCCAGCTTCGCCGTAACCGTCACCGTGCCGTTTCGCCCGCACGGTGCAAAATGAAGAGTCAGCCCGTCGTTGTCGCTATCAGAGTCACTGTTACCCGAAGCCGGCGCCGCCGGCCGCGGGGAAGACTCCGCCCGCGTGGCCCTGCCCCACAGGCTGCCGATGTCTTCCGCGGAATGCTCTTTTTCACCCCACCCCCACCCGACACACAGTTCCCGGATTTCCACCGCCCCGGCTTCGGCGCACAACTGGGACGCCTTCCGCGAATATCCGGTGTCGCCGTGGTCTTCCCGCAACACCAGCACCTTCATGCCGTGGGCCGCTGCGGGTTCGACCCTATCCCCAAAGCCGGCCGATATCGCCGGCAAACCGGCCGATGTCGCTTCGGCCGCAAGCTCGTTGGCCGTCCTGCCGACGGTCAGCACAAGCAGGTTGTCGCCGTCGCCGGCCTGGTTGTCATCGTTGCCCACCACTGAAGAAGCTCCGTGCTCGTTGAAAAAGAAGAGTCCATCCGCTGAAGAAGCCCTTCGGAACCCCGCCGGCCGAAGCCGGGCGGGGCCCGAAGGAAAGGCTCGCTATGCAACAGGGGTCCACATTGCCGGCAACATCTCCAGCCGGATTGCATCCCGTGCGGCTTCGTCGGGTGTTGTGCATACACGATAGCCCGGGCCATCGTTCCACCGCTGTTCCAGGGCGTCGCCCGGGACCCGACCAAACAGCACTTCAAAGCGCCCCTCATTGCAGACCATCAGCCACCGCCCGTTGTATCGAGCTATGGCGATTTCGTTGACCAACTTCCGCAACAACTCATTCATCGAATCTTTTCCTTCGTTCGCGGCCCGTTGAAAAACCCCACCCCGCCGGCCGCGTGCGGAAAGGGGCGAAAACGTGTTGTATCTCGCGCCGATACCCTAGGGGCCCGGGACCAAACTTGCCCTTTCGTGATTCGAGGAAACCCGTATCTTCAGCGTTTTTGGGGTTGCCGCCTGAATCGCCAGGTGAACATCCGCCGCGGTCGCTCCCGCTCGCTTCCATTCCCGGGCGTCTTTTACCCCGGGGGGTGGAACAACTACCCGCACAACTGGAACATAGGCCAGCAGGGCCACCGCCAGCCGGTCGGCCCCGCGTTGCCCGGGCCCGTCGCCGTCGGCAACGATTGCGACTTCGACGGGCTGAAGCCGCTTGGCGAGTTCGACGATACGCTTCGTGCCGCCCGTACAACTTGGCCGCCCGACGCAAGAGAAACCCAGGTCAAGCAGGGCCGCCGCGTCCGTGGGCCCCTCAGCAATGAGTAGCCGGCCGCCGCGGGGTAAGCCATCGGGAAGAAACAACGCTTGTCGGCTGCCGGTTATCGCCGCCTTCCCCTTGGTGTACCGCAGCCGGACGCCGACGATACGGCCGCGGGCGTCGCGCATCGGAAAGGACCATGCCCGCCGGCTCTTGAGATAGCCGACGGATAACCGGTGTAGGCTATCGGCCGAAAGCCCCAGCCCCGCAGCAAAGCACCGCAGGGCCTCGGGGGATGTCGATGCAACAGCCGCTTCCGCTTCGCGTGCGATTGTCTCAGCCGACGCAGGGGCCTCGGGTTGTAGTTGCTTCGCTGCAAGGTGAACCGTGCGCTTCCAAGGGGCCCACACGGGGCTGTCTTGCCGCAGAATGTGCAACCACCCCGCCCCCTGGTCGCCGGCCAGCTTGTCGCTTTCGACCCTCGCACAGATCGCCGCCGAGGGGGCCGACTCATCGCCGGCGTAAAGGCACCAGTCCGGCCGCTCGCAGACCGGGCAAGGCCGCCGTCGGGAAACCCGTTGCCAGTCGCCGCGTGCCATCGCTCAGGCCTCGCTTTCGCCGGTGTGAGTTCGCCGCCGGCTAGCCAACCACTTGTCCAGGTCGCTCTTGCGATATCGCACCAACCTGCCCAGCTTCAGAAACGGCAAGCCGTACCGCCCCGTGGTTCGCCAGATCGCCAGCGTTTGGGGTTTGAACCCCAGATACTCCGCCGCCCCGTTCGTGTCCAGAATTTCCGATTTCCG
>JAMOAF010000014.1 GCA_023621895.1 Planctomycetota bacterium | reverse complement strand
TCGGGTGGTACAAAGACCGGAGACTTCGGGAAAGGAATATCCATCGCTTGATTGTAAGTTGAAGTTTCTGGTAGGCTATCTGTCAAGTGTCAAGAGTTGACCCCCAGTCCTCAGTCCAGGGGGGGGATATGTTTAGCCAGTCTGTCTTGCGTGCGTCGCCACGCGCGTGCTTCGCGCTGGCTGTTCTATGCTGCATCGCCGGCGATGCCCTCGGCCAACAAGGCGAACAACGGTTGTGGAAGGATGTCACCGGCAAGTTCCAGATTCGCGCCGTTCTGGTCGAGCAGACGGCCTCCGCCGTGCGGCTGCACACGGCGGACGGCCGCGAGATCTCCGTGCCGATCGAGCGCCTCAGCCAGGGTGATCAGGACTATCTGAAATCGCTCGCCGCACCGGCTGACAATCCGTTTGCCGGCGGCACGCCCGTCTCCCCGAACCGGCCGCCGGCAGCGGCCGGACCCGCCGTGCCAGGTACGTTGCGGGCAGGTTCGGAGTCACGTTCCGCGGGCGAGGAGATGGCCTTGCCCGGCACGGGAACGACGCTGGACCTGTCGTCGGAGCCCTCGGATCGAGAGTTTGTGCCCGACCCGCAGCCCCCGGCGCCCTCGATCCCCGCCGCGGTTGTGCCGGTGTCAGCGGTCGATGCTTACGACAAGGTTTCGGCGCCGGTTCCCGTAAACCTGGCGGAGTCGCGGTTCCTGGTTTCGATCGGCCGCAACAAGGCGGGAAGCCCTGCGGAGACTCGCGGCCGGATTTATGCCGTGAACCTGGCTTCGAGAAAGTCCGACCTCCTCTGGGACTACCCCAGCGCCGTTCGCGTTCTGGACCATGACGCGCCGAGCGGGCGGACGCTGGTGGTGGACAAGCTGGACCAGTTTCAGCGGGGCGGCGAATTGGTGATGCTCGAAGGGGTGGACACGGGCGGCCCAAAGCCGCTTTACCGCAGGCAGTTGCCGGGCGCCGGAAAGGCTGGTTTCGCCCCGCAATTGGACTGGGCCAGGCTGCTCTCCGGTTCGCACGCCGCCGCGATCGTGGATCGCGTGCTGTACGTCTGGGACCTGCCCGCCGCCAGGCTCATCTACCGCATCGAAGACGCGGCCGGGAGCGAGCCGCCGGCCTTCAGCGGCAACCAGCTCTACATGGCGGTCCCCCAGGGCGGAAAGGTCTCGATTCTGGAAACGGCGACCGGGACGATTCGGAAGGCGGTCGCCACCGGAAGCACGTTGCGGCCCGGAACCGCTTTTCACCCCAATGGACGCCTGCTGGCGGTCTGCTTCTCGAATCAGTACCAGGTTTGGGACTGCGCATCCGGCCGGATCGTGGCCGAGGCGACAACCACCGAGCACCTCGGATCGCATCCGATCCTGTGGATTTCCGAAAAGGTGTTTCGCGCGCCGCTGGGCGACGCCGTTCACTTGGACCTGGGCATGTCGGTCTGGAAGTACATGATTTCAGCGAGCACCGGACCGGTTGTCGTGGGCAACAGGATCGTGGTTGCGACGACCTCGCAGAACTGCGGATTGGCGAGCGCGGAGATTCCGCATCCGTCACTGGAGAAATCGATCCGCCGGTTGATGAGCGCCGGCGACGAGGCAATGCTGGTCCGGCCGGGTTCTTCCGTGGCGATCGCCGTCGAAGGCGCCGGCGAGGCCGACAAGGCGGCGATCAAGGCTTCGCTCTCGAAAGGCGCCGAGAAGGCGGGATGGAAGGTGAACGATCGCGCGCCGATCACCTTGGTTGCCAAGATCGGTCGCGGCAAGACCGAACAGCTCCAGTTTCGCAGCATGGGGGGCGGCCCCCGCACGGTCAGCACCGCCAGCCTGACCCCGTTCACCGCCGCGCTCGAAATCCGCCGCGGCGCGACCGTGCTCTGGTCGCGTTCGACGGAGAACCGCATCCCGCCGCTGTTGCACCTTCAGGAAGGCGAGACGGTGCAGGACGCGGTGAAACGCTACGAGAAGCCGGACGCGGCGTTCTTTTCCCACCTGAACCTGCCGCCGCGCATCCCCAAGCCGGAGATCAGCAAGCAGGTGGGCCGCAGCATTCTGAAGGACGGCAAGTGGCAAGATCTGTAGCGTGGCGGATGGTTGTTCGGCGCGCCGGGCCCCAAGGTCCTTATTTCGCCCGCCGGACGCAGCGAAAACCGTAATCGTCCGACGCCACGCAGGCGTCGGTAAAGCCCGGCTCGTCGCAATAGCGGGCCCAACTGGTGCACGTCTCGGCTGAACCGGAGAACGCGCCGCCGCGAAGCACGGTCTTCTCGCCGGTGGACGGCCCGCGCGGATCGGTGCGCGGCTCCGCGGAGTACGCGTCGACCGCATACCAGTCGTTGCACCACTCGCGGACGTTTCCCGCCATGTCGTAGAGGCCGAAGGCATTCGGCTGTTTCTCTCCGACCGGGTGATGCTTGCGCCGGGCATTCTCGCGGAACCAGGCAAAGTCGCCGAGCTTCTCCGCGCCGCCTTCGAAGTAGTAATCGCCGCTGCTTCCCGCGCGGCAGGCATACTCCCACTCGGCCTCGGTCGGCAGGCGGTAGCCGCCGGCGGCGAAATCGCACGCCCGCGTGGCAAGGTCGTAGCAGGGGGCCAGTCCCTCGGCGGCGGACCGGGCGTTGCAGAACTTCAGCGCATCGGTCCAGCGGACCCGTTCCACCGGATTCTTCTCGCCCGTTCGCCGCGAAGGGTTTTGCCCCATCAGCCGCTGGTACAGGTCCTGCGTCACCTCGTAGCGATCCATGTAGAAGGGGCTGATCGTCACCTGGTGGGGCGGACCGGCGTCGCGCTGAGCCTGGCTTCCCATCGTGAACTGGCCGCCGGGAACCAGCACCATCTCGGCGCCGCTCGGCGTGACGATCTCGGCCGGCAACTCGGCCGCCGGTGATTCGCTCGGGGGCGGCGGGCTGCCGGGCGCGGCCTGCCGCCGCTCGACGCAGCCGCACGCCGCCGCGATC
>JAMOAF010000792.1 GCA_023621895.1 Planctomycetota bacterium | reverse complement strand
CAGCATGCCCTCGGTGGGAATCGCCACGGTGCGGACCCGCATATCGATGATTTTCATGGGTTGATCCTTTCACGGTTTCCATGTAAGCTCGTGGTGGTTGGCGCTGCCGGCGGCCAGGTCGATTTCAAACTCCTGCGTGCGCCCGGCGGAGGTGACCCGGGCCGTGTACTTGCCATGGAAGCCGCGGAACCGGGCCTTTCCCACCTCGTCGGTCTTTGCCGAGAGGTTCGTTCGCCACTGGTGGTTGATGAGCTGATCGAACGCCTCGTAGGCCGGCTTGGGATCCATATCCTTGTCGAGCAGCCCGGCGTATGCCTCTTCATACTTGCTTGCGGTTCAGCTCGGGCGTGGCGAGCTGGCCGAGAGCGAACCAGTTGCAGCCGAACAGGTACGCGTGCGTCTTCTGGCAAATTTCCAGCGCGGCGCCGCTCAGCGGCCGGCCGTCCGCGCCGGCGATTTCGATCGTCGCATCCCCCTTGCGATAGCGCTCGATATTCCTGTCGATTTGGTCGGAGACGGATTCCCGCGCCCCAATGTACGACTCGGGGGGATCGGCGCCCGCGGCCGGCGCCGCCAGAATCAGGGCCAACAGGCCGGCAGCCGCGCAAGAACGAAATCGCAGGTGGACTTGTTTCACAATAGGCTCCCCGAAGTGGGGGAATCGGCCGACTCCGCGCCTCAAAAGCGGACAACCTCGCCGGTTTCCGACGACCGCGCCGCCGCCGCGATCAGGCCGACCACGTCGCGCGACTGTTCGGGCGTGATCCGATCCGGCTGCTTGCCCTCGACGATGCAGTCGGCGAAGTACCGCAACTCCGCGCGGAGCGCGCCGAAACGCTCCCCGAACACGATCGGCCAATACATCGTGTCGGGCGTCCGCAGGCCCTCCGAGGCGTGGATTTCCAGGCCCGCCTGCCCGCAGTCGATATACAGGGCCCCTTCGGTGCCGATGATCTCCATCCGGGCGTCGATCGCGAATGGCGTGCTGTTGGGCAGATGCCAGATCGACTCGACCACGCCCACCGCGCCGCTTTCGAAGCGGATCATCGCCCAGGCGCCGTCGGCATACTTGCACCGGCCGGGATGCACTTCCTGCGCGTAGACGCTCTGCGGCGCCGCCCCGGTGAACCAGAGCATCAGGTCGGCGTCGTGGATGCCGTCGCCCAGCAAGGCCGAGATCTTGTCCAGGTTGGCCTCGCCAATCGCCTTGGAAAGGTTCCGCCGGGCGTGCATCGAGATGATTCGCCCCAGGCGCCCCTCGTCAATCGCCTGCTTGGCCAACGCCACCCTCGGATCGAACCGGCAGATGTGCCCCACCATGAACCGCGCGTCGCTCCCCCGGGCGGCTGCCACGATCCGCTCGCAGTCTTCGACCGTCGCCGCCATCGGTTTTTCCAGCAGCACGTGCTTGCCGGCCCGCAAGGCGTCAATGGCGATGTCGCGGTGGTCGTTGACATGCGTCGTGATGCTCACCGCGTCGACCGACGGGTCCGCCAGCAGGTCCTTGTAGTCCGTGTAGCGGCCGCTCGCGCCGTAGCGGTCGGCCAACTCGTTGAGCCGCTCCGCCCGACGCGTGCACAGCGCCGCAAGCTCGATCCCCGGCATGCCGGCAAGCGTGTCGGCATGGATCTCGCCAAACCAACCCAGACCGATCACGCCCCAACGGACGCAATCGCTTCCGCCGTATGTGTATCTTGCCATGGATGCTCCTGGCTGTCAGCCGTTGGAAATCTCTGATTAGAGGTTATGCGAACACAGGCCACGGCGCTCCAGGTGCCTGGAGCCCGTGGCCTGGCCCGCTCTTGCTTTTCGGTCCGCGCTACAGCGCAACCTTCTCTCCCGATCGGACCGACTGCTTCTCCGCCAGCACGAGCCTCACCGAGTCGAGCGACTGCTCCGGCGTGATGATTTTAGGCACGCTTTGGCCGCTGACGGCCTTGGCAAAATGCGCGATCTCGTTGGAGTAGCCGTCGCCCGAGGCCACTTGCGGCGTAATCGCATCGCCCTCGGCGGGGCAGACCTTCAGCGCGGGGCTGCGGTTGCAGTCGTAGACGATCGTCGCCTTCTCGAGCACGATGTTGAAGCTCATTTCGAACCCGAAACCAGGCGTCATCGCCCAGCCGCCCTCGGCCGTGATCGCGCACCGGTCGTCGTAGACGTACTGGGTGACGATGTGGTCGTCATCGCCGCTGGGCCCGCTGGCCGCGCGGCTGAAGACCGCCTTGGGCATGCCGAACACGTAATGCACGAAGTCGGAATCGTGGATGTGCAGATCGAGAGCCGCGGCGCCGCTCTTGTTGGCGTCCATCAGCCAGCCCTCCCAAGACCAGGTGGGCGTGGCGCTGAGCCGCTGGAACGTCGCCGCAAGCACCTTGCCGTACTCGCCCGAGGCGATGATCTGCTTGACCGCGGCGTACTCGGGCCAGAAGCGGATGCAATGCCCGATCTGCAATAGCTTGCCGCTCCGCTTGGCGGCGGCGATCATCGGCCGCCCGTCCTCCACGCTCAGCGCCATCGGCTTCTCGCAGAGCACGTTGATGCCGGCGTCGAGCGCCTTGACGGTGAAGTCCGTGTGCATGTACGTCGGCAAGGTGACCGACAGCGCGTCGAGCCGGGCTTCCTTCAACATCCGGTCGAAATCGTCATACAGGCCGATGCCGGTGAAATCCAGCGGGGCCTCGGCGCCGGCGATGTTGCCGGCCGTGCCCGCGGCGTCGGAAAACTTGGTCTTGTCCGTATCGCAAATCGCCACGACTTGGACATCCTCAAGGGCCTTGTAGCAGCGAAAATGCATCTTGCCCATGAAGCCCAAGCCGACTATGCCGACTCGAATCATCGTGCGACTCCCTATCGTTTACAGGTTCTACTTGAACAGCTTCTTCATCGCCGCGGCCGTCTTTTCCGGCCTGCCCGGCTCGTAGGGCAGCATTTCCGCCGTTACATAGCCGTC
>JAMOAF010000633.1 GCA_023621895.1 Planctomycetota bacterium | reverse complement strand
CCCGTAGGAAGTCCCGGAGGAACTCCCGTAGGGAGTCCCGGAGGAGATCCCGCTGGAAGTCCCGGAAGAATCCGCGTTGGAGCCGGGATCGGTTTCCAAATCCGAGCTTCCGTACGAACCCCCGTAGGAGCTCCCGCCAGAACCCTCGCTGGAACCCCCGTAGGAAGTCCCGGAGCTCCCGCTGGAACCCCCGTAGGAGCTCTCGCCGGAACCCTCGTAGGAAGTCCCGGAGGAGCTCCCGCTGGAACCCCCGTACGAACCCCCGTAGGAGATCCCGCCGGAGCTCCCGCCGGAATCCCCGTAGGAAGTCCCGGAGCTCCCGCTGGAACCCCCGTAGGAAGTCCCTGAAGAATCCGCGTCGGAATCCGTATTGGAGCTGCCCTGGGAGCTGCCGTAGGAACTGCCCTGGGAATTCGAGGCCGGCGAGCTTTTGCGGCTGGCTTTATCCGCGTCGTGTACGCCATATCCATACGGATCGGTCGATTCCCCGTTTGTGGCCGCCGGATCGTCTTCGGTCTTCGTGCCGTGGTCCCCGTAGCCGTACTGGCTTGTGGCTGTTTCGCCCGGAACGCTGGAATCGCCGCTGGCGTAGCGATCGGTTTGCTCACCGGCCTGGTCGCTGTCGCGCGAGCCGGCCGCAGCCTTGGCCCGCCCGGCAGCCATGCCCATGGAAGCGACGACTGGTTTGGCGCTCTTGCCCGACTTCGATTCTTTCTGCGTACGGCCTTTCCCCCTCGGCGCGGTTTTCGATCCCGGCAACTCGCCACTGGATCGGCTCCCTTCGAAACCGCTGGAGTCATCCCAATCCGCATCACCGGCCTCCCGCGACTGGCCGGCCCGTTTCGATTCATTGCCGGACCGATGGTCACTCGACTCGCCGCCGGACTCATGGTCGCTCGACTCGCCGCTGGGCTGATGGTCGGTCGACTGGTCCGCCGGCGGGTCGGAGTCTTCGGCAGGGATGATGAGTTTGGGTTGCTGGGAGGTGGCCCGAACGGCCGCCATCTCGAGAACCACTGGGAATCGGGCGGTATTGAACCCGATGCACGTGGCCACGAGCATCACGACTGCGGTGGCGGCGGGGATTCTGGGCATGACTTACTCCACGGCGGACCGACTTCCGCTTAGGACAACCGAAAAAACATACACGCCGCTCGGCCGCCCGCAAGCGCGGCGGCGATCAAATCGCCGCGTTTTTCCCACCCTTGGCACGGGGCAATACGGTTGGTGAAACCCTGCGCTCCGGCGAGAAACCGTTGTAGCGGAAAAGCGGAGATTTTCAGTCGCGGAAGGCGGGAAAGCCGCGTAGTCCGCGGCTGGTTTTCCGCAAGCGCCAACGGGAACGGATGCAGCGGCAAATCCGCGCCGCAATCACCGCGGCGGACAGCAGCCGCCGGGGCAGACGTCGGGGCTGGGCCCGAGATTGCCCACCGCAAGGCGAACAGGGCTCTCTTCCAGCCGCTCCTGGAGCAACTCGCGGATCATCGCCACGAATCTCGGGTGGCAGCCGACGACGGCCGAGCGGACCATCGTGATCCCCAACTCCTGGCAGAGCCCGGCAGCCTCCACGTCGAGATCGTAGATCACTTCCATGTGCTCGGAGAGGAATCCGATCGGCGCCACGACGGCGTGGCGGCAGCCGGCCCCGCCGCGAAGGGCCGCCAGGTGGTCACGGATGTCGGGTTCCAGCCAGGCCTGTCCGGCCGGGCCGCTGCGGCTCTGGTAGACCAGGTCCCACTCGCCGCGGCCAGCCCGTTCCGCCACCAGCCGGCAGGCCTCGCGAAGCTGTTCGACGTAAGCGCAGCGGCCGGCCATCGCCAGGGGGAGGCTATGGGCCGTGAATAGGAGCCGTGTCACGGGACGGTCGCCAGGGTCGATCGACTCGAAGGCCTGGGCAACCCGATCGGCCGCCGACTCAATGAACCCCGGATGGTTGAAGAACAGCCGCAGTTTTTCCACCACCGGCGCTGCGGGGCCGATCGCCGCGCGCGCCGCCTGGATGTCCTCCAGATATTGCCGGCAGCCGGAATAGGAGGCGAATGCCGAGGTGACAAACGCCAACGCCCGGCGGACGCCGTCTTCGGCCATCTGCCGGATTGTGTCTTCCAGCATCGGATGCCAGTTGCGGTTGCCCCAGTAAACCGGCAGATGCACGCCGTGAACGTCGAGCTCGGCGATCAATGCCGCCAGGAGGGCCCGATTCTGGGCATTGATCGGGCTTACGCCGTCGAAGAGGTAATAATGCTCAGCAACCTCGAGCACCCGCTCGCGAGGCACCCGCTTGCCGCGGAGCACGTTCTCAAGGAACGGGAGGACGTCATCGGCCCTCTCCGGACCGCCGAATGAGACGAGTAGGACGGCGTCGTACGGGAGACCCATCGGGCTGAACCTGCAACCGGAGAGAGAGGGGGACGATGCCCGCTCGGCAGGGCACAGCTAGCTTGCGCGCGACTCTGCTCGCGGGGGCGAAGCTGGCCGGCGCAGCGGCTTGATCAAGACCCTGTCCCCCCAAATACGGAGAGAGTGACCCCGACGGGATTTGAACCCGTGTTGCAGGCTTGAAAGGCCTGTGTCCTAACCTGGTTAGACGACGGGGCCGCGACAAACAAGAGCGCTATTATAGAGCAAATGGCGCTCAAGGGAAACAGACAGCCGAGGAATCGTCCGTTTTTTTCGCGTTCAGAGCGATCTTAAGAATCGTTCTGAGTTTTTGCCGCATCAGCAGGCTTGCCCTCGCTGGCAGCGGCCTCGTTGCGACGAATCGCATCAAAGACTTCACGACGGTGGACTGGCACTTCCTTCGGGGCTTCCACCCCGAGGCGAACCTTGTCTCCTCGGATCTCGACGACGACGATCGTAATGTCATCATTGATGACAATACTCTCGTTTTTCTTGCGGGATAGTACCAACATCCTATCGTTCCTTGCCCCTTTTGGCAGCGCCCGAAGATATTC
>JAMOAF010000483.1 GCA_023621895.1 Planctomycetota bacterium | reverse complement strand
CGCGTGGGCTTGCCCCGCGCTTCGTCACGTACGGGTTGTGCCGCAGCGCAGGCGAGCGCGGGGCAAGCCCACGCGGCTATCACGCTCTCATGAATTCCTCCCGGAATCACGCAAGAGTGCCCCGGGGTTGCGCGGAGCTCGTGAAACGAGCCCCGCTCCACCCCGGGCTGGCTTAGGGATGTCCCTTCGGGACCGCACAGACAACGTACGCGCTGGTCGGCCTCCAGATCATAAAGCTCCACCGGTCTCTGCGCATTGGCCTGGTGGCCCTTCCAACGGCCGATCCTTGTTTTCTTGGACGAAGTTGAGGCTCGCCTCGGCGACCAGGTCCTGGGCATCCACGCGCCGCGCGACCGATTGCGGGATCTCCAGGCGGTCTCTGTTCCGGTAGAGGTAATCGGCGTAGTAGCGAGGGGGCGAGCGCGCCGAGATTGTTCGATTTACTGCTCGCCTTGCCGCTGAAATTTGACTTTGCCGCCGACGATCACCGTCTCGGCCCGCCCGGTGAGCTCCCAGCCGGCAAAGGGAGTATTACTGCTCTTGGAGAGGAACTTGCCGGGGTCCACCTTCCAGCGTGCTTTCGGATCGATGATCACCACGTCGGCATCGGCGCCGGCCGCCAGGGTCCCCTTGGGAACGCCGATCACGCGGGCCGGATTGATGGTCATCTTCTCCAGGGCCTGCGACCAGGTGAGGTGCCCCGGCTCGATCAGCCGGGTCACGACCAGTCCCAGGGCGGTCTCCAGCCCGACGACGCCGAAGGGGGCCTGGTCGAGTTCCCGCATCTTCTTTTCCTTGGCGTGGGGCGCGTGGTCCGTAACGATGCAGTCGATCGTGCCATCCTGCAACCCCTCGATGCAGGCCTGGACGTGCCCCGGGCCGCGCAAGGGGGGATTCATCTTGTAGTTCGAGTCGAACGTCCGCAGGCACTCGTCGGTGAGCGTGAAATGGTGCGGCGTGACCTCGGTCGTCACGCGGACGCCGCGCTTCTTCGCGCGGCGGATGATGTGAATGCTTCCACCGGAGGAAACGTGCATCACGTGCAGCCTGCCGCGGGTCGCCTCCGCCAGGGCGACGTCGCGGCTGACCATCACGTCTTCCGCCGCGGCCGGGATCCCGCCCAGTCCGAGCACCAACTGGGTGACTCCTTCGTGCATCACGCCGTTTTGCGTGAGTTCGAGGATTTCGGGGTGGTTCATTACGGGGATGCCGAACATCAGGCAGTACTCGAACGCGCGGCGGAGCAGCTCGGGGCTGTAGACCGGCGCGCCGTCGTCGCTGATTCCCACCGCGCCGGCTTCGACGAGTTGGCCGATCTCGGCGAGTTCCTTGCCTTCCCGGTTTTTACTCACGCAGGCGATCGCGTAGACGTTGCAGTTGTCCGCACGGGCTGCCTTCTGCTTGATGTATTCGACCGTGCCCTGGCTGTCGATCGGGGGGTCGGTGTTGGGGCAGCAGGCGATCGAGGTGAACCCGCCGGCCAGGGCCGCCGCCGTGCCCGTCTCGATCGTCTCGTCTTCCTCCTTGCCGGGGTCGCGGAGGTGGACGTGGATGTCGATCAGCCCCGGCGCGACGATCTTGCCGGAGGCGTCGAGAGCGGTCGCGCCGCCGGCCGACTCGACGTCGAAAGCGGCGACCCGGCCGTCTTCGATGAGAAGGTTCGTCACGCGATCCATCTTCTGGCTTGGATCGATCACCCTTCCGTTCTGGATCAGGAGTCTCGACATGGCAATCTACCCGGGCGTGGGACGCGAAAAGTGGATGTTCCGATTCACCGGTCTCCGGAAATCGGTCAATTGGGACTGACGCTGGCCACCAGCCAGAGAACCGCCATGCGGACGGCCACTCCGTTGGTCACCTGTTCGAGGATCGCGGAATGGGGCCCGTCGGCCACGTCCGGGGTGACTTCGACTCCGCGGTTGATCGGGCCGGGCGCCAGGATCAGGATGTCGCTCTTCGCCCGGGCAAGCCGGCCGCGGTCCATCGCGTACAGGTGGGCATACTCGCGGACCGACGGAAAGGGGCGCGTGGCCTGGCGCTCGAACTGGATTCGCAGCAGGTTGAGCACGTCCACTCGCGGCAGAATTTCATCGAGGCTGTAGGTGTACTCGACGCCCAGTTCGGCCCAGCGGGGCGAGACAAGCGTCGACGGCCCGCAGACAATCACGTTTGCTCCGAGCGCTTTCAGCCCCCAGATGTTCGATCGGGCGGTGCGGCTGTGGGCGATGTCGCCCACCAGGGCCACCGTCAAACCCGAAAGACTCCCGCGGCGCTGGCGGATCGTGAGGATATCGAGCAGGCCCTGGGTCGGGTGCTCGTGCGGCCCATCGCCCGCATTGATCACGCAACAATTCAGATTCTGGGCCAGCAGGTGCGGCGTGCCGGGCGTGCGGTGCCGGACAACCATCACGTCGGCCCCCATCGCCTCGATGTTCTTGGCGGTGTCGATCACCGTCTCGCCCTTGGAGAGGCTGCTCGTCGCGGCGGAGAAGTCGATTGTGTCGGCCCCCAGGCGCCGGGCGGCCAACGAGAAGCTGGTCCGCGTCCGCGTCGAATTCTCGAAGAACAGGTTGCAGCTTGTCACGCCCGTCAGCAGCGGCACGCGGCGTTTTCCAGACACCAGTGCCCCTTTGAAAATCTCGGCCTTGTCGAGAATCGCCGTAATCTCCTCGGCCGTAAGACCTTCCAGCCCCAGCAAGTGCCGCCGCCGCCAGCACGTGGGGAGGGGACCCAACTCGACTGCGTTGTCCGTCATGGCATCGCCTCATCTGGCAGGTGGAAAACTCGCCGGGCGCGACCGGCATCCCGGGCGCGGACGTTTGGCCGATTCTACCACCGCGGCCCAAAGCTTCAAGCGGGGGCAAGGCCCGCGACGGACCTTCACATCACCCGCCAGCGGCGGTTGAACAGCCCGATCATCGAACTGGCCAGCACGAGGTCGACCACGGCGTAGAACCC
>JAMOAF010000043.1 GCA_023621895.1 Planctomycetota bacterium | reverse complement strand
GGGCAAGCCCGTCGAGGACCTGGCGTCGAATCCCCTGCCGCGCGAAGCCTTCAAGCTCTACGACTTCGACAACCTCGACCGTCCGGCCCGGGTGGGCAAGCTCGACGCGATCGTCAACCACATGGGCAACTTTTTCGACTGTGTCCGCCACCGCCGCCAGCCTCTTTCCGAGGTGGTCAGCCAGCATCAGTCGGTCACGACCTGCCATCTGGGCAATATTTCGATGCGGCTCGGCCGCCCCCTCAAGTGGGACCCGGCCGCGGAGAGTTTTCCGGGCGATGCCCAGGCCAATGCAATGCTCAGCCGCGCCCAGCGGAAGGGGTACGAGGTCGTTTAGGCGGCCGGCGGGAAATCCGAAACGGCCCGCCCCCCCCGGCACGCGGATGCCTTGCGGCGCGGGCGAATCTTGCCATTCCAACCGCCACGCCCCATACTAGAGACTGATCCGCGTCCGGAGAGAGACTGCGAAGACAACCTCAAACCTGAATCGTCCCTCGATGGCTGACTCCGAGAAACAGGCTAAGCGATCGGGCATCGCCGACCTTTCCGGCCATCAACTTGGCGACTACCGCATCCTTCGCCGCCTCGGCCGCGGGGCGATGGCCGACGTCTACCTGGCCGAGCAGCAGTCGCTCGGCCGGCAGGTGGCCATCAAGGTGCTCAAGCCGGAATTGGCCTCCGACTCCGGCTACGTGCAGCGGTTCCAGCGAGAAGCTCGTGCGGCGGCGTCGCTGATCCACGCCAATATCGTGCAGATCCACGAGGTGGCCTGCATCGACGGCGTGCACTTCATTGCCCAGGAATACGTCCAGGGCGTGAATCTCCAGCAGTACCTCGCCCGCAGCGGCACGCTCGACCTCCGCCTGACTCTGCTCGTGATTCGCCAGACGGCCGCCGCGCTGGCCAAGGCGGCCGAGCAGAAGATCGTGCACCGCGACATCAAGCCCGAGAACATCATGCTCACCAAGTCGGCCGAGGTGAAAGTGGCCGATTTCGGGCTCGCCCGGGTGCTCCAGGCCGAGGGGAGCGTAAAACTCACCCAGGTCGGCATGACGATGGGAACGCCGCTCTACATGAGTCCCGAGCAGGCCGAGGGCAGCCCCCTGGACCACCGCAGCGATATCTACTCCTTCGGGGTGACATGTTACCACATGCTGGCGGGGCATCCGCCATTTACGGGCGAGACGGCCTTGAGCGTGGCGGTGCAGCATTTGAAGAAGCAGGCCGAGCCGCTGGAGAACATCCGCCCCGATCTGCCGCCGGCGTTGGCGCGGATCGTCCACAAGATGATGGCCAAGTCGCCGGACCATCGCTACCAGTCCGCGCGGGAGCTGGTTCGCGACCTGCGGCCGCTCCTTCAGGAGCATCTCGACGAGGACGTGGGCGACGACCTTCCCGGCTTGGAGACCGGCTCGATCGACATGATGTCCAGCTCGCTGGGGCAGGCGACCCAGCGGCTGGAGGCGGTGATGCGAAGCTCGCACGAAGCGCGCAGCGACTGGGCACGCCGGGCGGTCTACGCCGCCGTGGCCTTCGCAGCGATGGCGGCGGGCGGTTGGCTCGCCCGAGCGACGGTTGTGGAAACACCCCTCTTAGAGGGGGCCGATGTGGCGAACAAGCGCGTGGAGGACATGGGATCGGCGTACAAGCAGTTGATTTACGCTTTGTCGCAAGACACGGAAGAGTCATGGCTGAGCGTGCTCCACTTCTATCCGAACGACGAGTACTGCGTATCGCAGGCGAGAAAGAAGCTCGCCCTGATATACATGAGCGACATCTACGTCAAGAACGCCGACGACGGCAAGGCACTCGAGCAGCTTGAAAAGCTGGCCTTGTCGGGCGATTCGGAGCGCCAGCGGCGCGCCTTCGGCCTGGCCGGCCAGTACTGTGTCTACAGCCTCCGTGGCGACTGGGAGCGTGCCGACGCGGTGCTTCGCAACCTGCTGCCGATCGTCGAATACCTCCGTGATCCGGTGATGCAGGAGCTTTACCGCCGCACGATCCGGGGCAATCGCGAGCGGCTCGGCCAGGAAAAGGCCGCCGAGTTGCTCAAGGCCGTGCCTGAACTGGAGGAGGAAACCAGCCCCAATGCGGGCGGCGCGGCCCCTCCTCCCGCGCCAGCGCCCAATTGACAGGCACATTCTCGGGTGGTAAAAGTAAGTTTCCTGCCAAATGCGGGAAGAAAAAAAACAGCATCTGCCCCCATCGTCTAGTGGCCTAGGACGTCGGATTCTCAGTCCGAAAGCCGGGGTTCGACTCCCCGTGGGGGTGCTTTGGGCGACTTGCCGTAAGTCGCCCGTTTTCGTTTCTTGTCGCAACGGTTCGCACAATCCCTTGCCGTTTCAGGGGTTGTGGCAAGTGACTCTCAACGCTATGCGACACGGTGTGACTCACCACCAGTCTCAGTTGCGATTCAACCCCATCTCACGGCTTTGAAGCTTCCCCTTCCATCGATTCTCCATCGCCGACAACTCATCGGGCGTCGCAGCCGTCCCCGTCACTTCCAGAATCGATACCTGGTAGTCGCTCGAATCGCGGCTCTTGAGCGCCACGTTGCCGCCGTGCCCGGTCTGCACGTACTCCTGCCATCGCCCCCAGAACCCGTTGTGACCATCAGCCTTGCCCACATATTGCTCCTTTGTTTTCGGGCAGGTCAGCAAGTAGATTCCACGGCAAGATTTCAAAATGGCAATCCAGCCAGATGGAAGCCGGTCGAGTCTGGAAAGTGGTTCGGCGAAACTCAGGAAGCCCGGGAAATCAGGTTCCTTAAACTCCTTTCGCAGTTCCACGATCCGCTTGTCTTGGTGATCGGCACGCTGAACCCACGAGCGTTTCCCTTCGCCCCATTCGATGTACAGCTTGCCGTCCAGGTCGGTGAATCGCTGGTCGAGGGTAAGGTAACCGTTCACAGTCTGGTGGTGTGATTTTGAGAAAACTGATCTGGACTTGAATGGCGGTT
>JAMOAF010000727.1 GCA_023621895.1 Planctomycetota bacterium | reverse complement strand
CGACGATAGCCTGATCGGCGCCAGCGAGGCCGCGGCGACCGGTTTCACCTTCGCCGGCGCCGAAATCGGCGCAACCTACAGTTACACGGTGACCAGCGACGGTGGCGCAGCGGCAGTGACGGGCAGCGGAACGATCGCCTCGGCAACCGAGCAGGTCACCGGCATCGACGTCTCCTCGCTACTGGACGGGACACTCACCTTCAGCGCAACGCTGACCGACGCGGCCGGAAACACCGGCAGCGCGGCAACGGCCACGGCAACCCTTGCCGCCGTCGACGCCGCGCTGGCATCGGTTGAAGACTGGCTGTAGGTCAGAACCGGTAGTCGAGACCGAAGGAGAGCCCCTGCGCCCAGAAGTCTGTGGTAATGAATCGGTGCTGGGGCGACGGGACACCTGTCAGGTCTCCGCCCGAGAGTTGGCTCGGATTGACGTTCACATTCGTCGATCCGGCGGCCTGGCCGACGTCGATCTGGTCGCCCGGCCGGGCGACCTGGCTCAGATAGAGCAGCGAGTACCCGAACGTCGCCTTCAGCCGGCAGGTGAGAGCGTAGCTGAGGGTGATGCCCATTTCGGGTATCGCGGTAAAGCTGCTCTGGGAGTAGCTGCCGATGTTTGTCGGCAGGGCCAGCAGGGCGCCTTCGGTTGTCACGGCGGGCTCGCCGGGAGTGGTGGTAATTGTCTCTCCGCTGATCATCACCCGGGACCGCATCCCACCCAAGGCCACCTTGGCCACGCCTTCGAGCGACCAGCGGCGCCATTGGGTCTGGCCGGAGAATCCCAGTTCAAACCCGTGAAACTCATTGCTGGCGTCAAACAGATCGGACGCTCCCACGATCGTCCCTTCCTCGAACACCTGGCTGGCGGGGCCGACCGTGAACTGTTGGTCGATTGCCAGTGTCTCAGCGAAACGGCTGTACCGGTAGCCGAGCAAGAGGTCCACGCGGCGTCCGTGTTGCTGGAAAATCGCGTCGCGCGAGAGCAGTTCGAACGACTGTAGTTCGTTGCTGAGGGCGACGTTGACTTGCGAGTTGATCGCTAAATTGGGGAAAGCCACCAGCAGGGAATCCTGAAGGGACGTTTCCACGTTGAAGAACGGCCTGGCCAGGATCGGGTTGCCGCTGGCGCTCGCAGCGTTGAAGTCGGAGGTCTTCTCGCTCAAGAACAGGTAGGTTGCCTCGACGCCCGACGCCAGATCTGGAAACGGTGAATACCCAAGCGTGAATCGGGCGCCGGGACGAACGCCCAGGTCTTCATCCTCGCTTCCGAAGAGGACGCTTGTGCCCGGCTGGCCCAGCACGCCGGCCTGGGTTTGCGGGGTGGTGGCGGGGCTGGTGGTGACCAGCGGCGGCAGGTCCGCCGAGGGGGTCCACCACATCAGGAAGTCGCCGCGGAACCAAAGCCGATCGCACGTGCCAACGCAACCGAAAGCGCCGGTGCAGCCAACGCCAAACGCCGGGGCACTGCCGCAGGCGGCGCAGTGGCCGCCGCCGCTGCCGCACGAGGCACACTCGCCCGCCTCGCTGTAACCTTCCGCCGGGCCGATCCATTCGGGAGCGCCCCGCGGATCGCTTGCAGATGGCGGCACGGCCTCCCGCTCGGCGGGACCCTGCATTTCCGCCGCATATTGCGCCGGGCGCGCTGAAGAGGCCTTGGCGCGGGTCGAAGGCTTCACGGTTCGGCTCGTGGACCCCTTGGTTGAGGCGGCCGCCTGCCGAAAAGCCTGAACCGCCGGCGTCGACTGTGCCTCAACCGGCGAGGCAGCATAGAGCAAACCGGCAACCGAGGCCGCGCAGAGCAAAAACGTAACTTGGACACGATGCACGAAGGGGGGGGAGATTGTGGCCCGCATGGTCTTGGCTGAATTCCATTTCTATCCCCCCCAAACGCTAATCCCGAAATTCGTCTACAGTTGCCGGTAGGTTATCGGCAGTCTGGCGTTCTTTATCCAGTGGTTATGACGATCATGCGGATTTTTCGGGCATGTCGCGAAAACCCGGCTGGTTCGAACGAGCTCGTCCGGCAAGGCGACCGAGCCGAGGCCTGCCGCCGGAAGTCGCTTAGTGGTCCATTTCAGAAATGATGTCAGGGTTCCTTCAATGATGTAGGTTGGGCGTTCCCGCCCGACAAAGAACGACGGGCAGGAATGCCCATCCTACCGCAGCGTCTCAGCCTTTGCCTGCCGGGTCGAACTGCGGGATTTTCAGTTGCTCGCCGCCTTTCAGGGCCGATTGGTGAGCGACGATGCCGGGCGCGGTCATCGCAATGGCCTCGTAGATGTCGACCAGCGGCTCGCGTTCTTGGATGATCGACATGATGAACTCGTTGGTAATCTGCCCGGCCGAGCCGCCGTGCCCGCCGGCGTCCACCGCTGGCGGCAGGGGTGGCCGATGATCTGCGAGCGGCGTCGCCTTGCCGTCGCCGATTCCCCCAAAGGCGGTCTGGAGCCCCTTGCCGGCGGTAAACGTATTGCCGTTCATCGAGCCCAGCTCGCCGAAGACGCGTCCAATTTCGCCGCCGGCGCCTTGAATGCCCCAGGCTACGTTCATCCGCGACATGCCGCCCTCGCTGGTCATGAAGAGAGCCGTCTCGTCGGAGAACGGGTTGTTGTAGGCGTTCTTCGAGTATCGCTCGGCCTTGCCGCGAAAGCCCAGGCAGGAGACGGCCGTGTACCGCTTGCGCGTGACGCCGATGTAGTAAGCCGTCGCATGCGTGGGGTAAAACATGGGGGGCAAGGCGTTGCGCCACTCCTTGTAGCCCCAGGCCGTGTCGACGTTGTAGTGATAGTATTCGCCCTCGGAGTAGATGATCCGGCCGAATCCGGGCCGGCACGGCGCAAACGCAATGCTTGCCGTGGTTCATCACGTCCACGCAGTGCCGGCCGTGGCTGGGCGCATC
The DNA here is from genome assembly GCA_023621895.1 of Planctomycetota bacterium. Taxonomy (GTDB): domain Bacteria; phylum Planctomycetota; class Planctomycetia; order Pirellulales; family Thermoguttaceae; genus JAAYCB01. Next base: position 1,637 of record JAMOAF010000727.1, on the reverse strand, counting down.
GGTAAAGACCGCCACGGCCTCGATCTTGGGGTCGAGAACGAGCTTCTCCAGTGACTCGTACGACTTCTCGCAACGATAGACCTCCATCAATCGCTTGCAGCGTTCCGGCTGTAGGTCGCTGACCGCCTCGACAACGCAGTTCGGATGGTTGTGCCACTGGAACCCGCAACCGAACCCGCCGCCCACCACGCCGATGCGAACCTTTCGGTCCGAGGTCTGCTCCCATTTTGGCTGTGGCCCCTCGGCGGCGATCACCTGCCGGGCGGCGGCCGCCACCGCACCCACGCCCAGGGCGCCCAGCCCCAGCGTCTCGAAGAATTCCCGACGCACGATTCCCGTGTTGCGGCTCTCTGACATTGGATTCTCCTTGGTCGGCTAGGGGGTCCGCAGCATTTGCCAAGGCCACCGGGACCCCACGGCGGTAGCCTGACAAGGCCCAGTTTTGTTCTCCGACAACGCAATGTCAATCGCCCTCCCGCCTGAACGAGACTTGGCGTGGAGTTGGACTTGGGTTAACTTAATTCCGTCGCGAGCAGGAGAGATTGGCAGTCGAGTGCCAGCTCACGACCCTCCATGATGCGCGCCTGCTGGATTTGTTCGATCAAGACACGACGCTCGACGTTCGCAGCGGCCCCGGTGCGGTCGCTTTGCCAGCCAGAATAGCCAGGAGTCGATGTTGACCCTGAAGCGCGGCGGCCGCTAAGCGGCCTGCTTTGAAAGGTAAGGGAACCCGCCGTGACCGATCCACCTGGACCGAACATGTCTTCGGCCGGGGGTAGGCGCGCGGGGCTATCGAGCGCGGCTGGCGATCGTCGTCACCTGCTCCATGATCCAGCGATCCACGTCGCGGAGCATCTGCTCGGTCAGTTGGTGCCCGCAGGGGTATTGCCTCAGCGTGACCGAGATGCCGGCCGTGTGAAGCAGGCGGAGATCCTTGCAGGCGTCTTCCGGACCATAGGTCGGGCTGTCTCGCCCGATCGCCAGGAACGCAGGCATACTCCGCGCAGAGACCAGGCGCGCGAGCGGCTGGTGACCGGAGGGGAAGGCCCCGCAGAGCGACAGAACGCCGGCGAAAGCCTCCGGGTGATTCATGGCAATCCGGAGGGCCATCGAGCCGCCGGCATCGAAGCCGGCAAGAAAGACCCGCGCGCGGGAGACATGGAACCGCTTGGCCGCCGACTCGATGCAGTCGAACACGCGGTGCGCGGCAGCTTCGATCATCTCGGGCGTCTGCGGCCAGCCGAGCCTGACGGCGTCGGCGCCGCGAAATCCGCGAGGGGCCGCCGCGGCGTAGTTCCGCATGCTGATCAGCGGCATGATCCGGATCAACTGCCGCTCGTCGTCGTGGCCGGGGCCATGAAGCCAGATCAACAGCGGGTAGGCATACTTCCGTTCGTAATGCAGCGGCGCGAAGAACGCGTGCGTGTGCTCTTCCACCGCGGAGGAAAACAACGCCGTGTCGATCTCGAAGGGGACCTTCAGAGCGGATGCCGGCTTGGATTCTGTCCTGGATTTTATCGGATTCATTTCAATCGGAAGGGACGATTGCCATCGATTTCGGCGTGACTGTACTTGATCCTCGCCGCCGCTGTCAAGCGGAGTCAGTTGACGAGCCTGGCCATCGTCTCGACCAGCGT
>JAMOAF010000785.1 GCA_023621895.1 Planctomycetota bacterium | reverse complement strand
AATCGACCGCACCGTCCTGCGGCTGGCCTTCGACACCACGCTCCAGGCGGAGAAGCTGCTCAATCTGCCGCCCCTGAATCTCCCCGCAATGATCTGCCGCTTCATCGAAGAGCGCGTGATCAAGGGGGAGACCAATGCGGCGTGGATGAAGCACAAGTAGGAGATGCTTGCCAACAATGCCGCTGCGGAAGATCGTTCATATCGACGAAGAGAAATGCGACGGTTGCGGCCAGTGCGTTCCCTCCTGCGCCGAGGGGGCGATCCGGATCGTTGGCGGCAAGGCGAAGCTGGTTTCCGACGTCTATTGCGACGGGCTCGGCGCCTGCCTGGGCCACTGCCCGCGGGGCGCGATCACGATCGTCGAGCGTGACGCCGCGGATTTCGACGAGGCCGCCGCCCGGCACCTTGGGGCCTCTCAGCCCGTGCCCCTCTGCGAGCATCCCGGCGGCGGCTGTCCCGGGGCGGCGGCGCGCGATCTCCGGCTCAACGTGCTGGCCCAGCCGGCGTCTGAACCGGTCGCGCCGGGTGGCGCACCCACGCCGCATTCCGCACTCCGCCACTGGCCGGTCCAGCTTGCCCTGCTACCCGAATCGGCAGCCTTCCTTCAAGGAGCCGACCTGCTGCTCGCGGCCCAATGCGCGGCGTTTGCCATGCCCGATTTCCACGAGCGGCTGCTCACCGAGAAGACGGTGGCCATCGCTTGCCCAAAACTCGACAACGCCCAGCGGCATCTCGAGAAGCTCGCGGCGATTCTCCGCCAGTCCGATGTGAAGAGCCTCTCGGTCGCGCGGATGGAAGTCCCCTGCTGCGCGGGCCTCGTACGGCTCGCCCGGGCGGCGATCGAAGCCTCCGGCAAGGAGATACCCTTGCGGGAGATTGTCGTCTCGACGCGCGGGGGCGTGAAAGCGGAAAGCTGAAAGCGGAAAGACGAAGACAGCAAAGCGTGCGTCGCCAAGGCGGCTGCGTTGCGGCAAGTCAGCATCAGCGATTATGTCCGCACGGTGACCGTTTCCCAGGCTCAGCGGGAGACCCAACAGGCAGATGCGGGTGTGATTATGCTGACTCCCGATGAGCAACTACAGTCCTGGCGCGCGCTGGCCGAGGCGCAGGAGCCGACTGCGGCCCAACGGGAACTGGGGGCAATCATCCGGGGCGCGAAGTGAACGGCGTTTAATTGCGATGAAGTGCGAAGTCGGGATCGACGTGTTCGCCCTCACTCGTCGCCGGATTTACCTCCGGCCGCTTGAAACCGCACCGCCGCTTCAATCTCCTTGCCGAACGGAACCAGGACGCCCTCGGCATGGGGCCACTCGGGCGGCTGCGTCCAGACAGTCGTGTTGATCTGCGACGAGATCCGCCCGCCCGCCGGCAGGTCCAGCTCGATTCGCACCCGCCGGACCTTGAAGCAGTCCTGGCCGGGGTTGGAAATCGCAAACACGTTCTCCCGGCCGAGCGTGGCGATGGCTTCCGCCGTCAGCGGCAGGCAGGTCTCCGGGCCCCACTGGCCGGTCGACTCCGAGCCGCGCGAGGGCGGCAAGGGGCCGAGGGCCGCGCCATTGAGCGAGCCGAAGGAAGTGTAGCGGCCGGATTGCTCCAGGCCGATGCCCTCCAGGCAGACCCGCCCGCCGGTTGCCTTGCGGAGCTGCGCCAGGTCGACCTGGGCGGGCGTTTCCGCATGGTTCGCGTGGGTCAAGATGACGGGCCGGCCGTGCAGCGTTCGCACCGGCACCGGCGCGGCTGTCTCCAGACGCAGGTTCGCCCAGCGGGCCCAGTCGCCCGACGAATTGTCGTTCTTGCCGACGTCGGCAATCGTCTTGAGCTGGACCTTTTGCCCTGCCCAACGCCCCAGGTCCACGGTCCATTCCGACCAGGCGTGCTGGTCCCAGACTCGCTCGGCGGCCAGCGTCTCCGTTCCATCGGCCGCGACGACCGCCACCTGGAAGAGGATTCCGTCGCCGCGGTCGCTGCCGTCGCCCTTGCCGATCTCGCACTTCAGCACCGCCGGCGCCTCCGGCAGCCCAACCGGCTCGGTCAGGGCGAACACGAAGCCCGTGCCGCCGACGTACGGCGGGTGCATCGCCCAGCCCTCTCGCTCGCTGCCGCCGCAGGCAAGCCGGTCGGAGTGCTGCACGTGGGCCCCCGTCCGCGCCAGGTCCGCGTCCTCCTCGCCGCTCCGCAGCCGCTGGCCGAACCGGCTCCATTCAGGCCAAGGGGCCGCTTCCGCAATCTGCTCTTCCGTCTTCAGCCACCATGTCTGCCGGTACTCGAGCGAATCGGCCTCCACGATCAACTCGACCGGCTCAACACGCTCGTCCGCCGCCGGCGCGAGCGGATAGTCGAATCGCACCGGGGTGGCTGGCGGCAGGGCCTGCTCCCAGCTCTTGTCCGCAAGCCGAACTCTCGCTTTTGAAACGCTGGCCAGATGCGAGCGGAGCGTGACCGCCAGCCGGCTCTCCTCCAGCGCGGCCGCCGCGTCGACCAGCGGCACGACGAGAAAGTCGAGCCACCGGTCGCCCTGGCGATGCCAGAAGAGCTGCCCGATCGGCGAATCCTTCGGACATCGGACGGGCGGCTGGCCCCCACCAACCTCGACTTTTTCGCCCGGGATCGCCTCGGTCCGCTTGGAGCCGAGCGGTTCCGGGGGGGCGGGCCTGGGGGAGAGAACGTAGCTGAAGGCGCCCTCCACCGGAACGACGTGCACCAGCCCTCGGCTGAAGCGGGTTTCCGCCGGCCCGATTTCCTTGCCCGCCTCGTCAAGGGCCACGGCGGCAGCGGCAGCGCCGACGTCCACGCCGAAGCCGACCCGGCAGCCGACGGGGATCAGTTCGACCGAGCCGCCGGCCCGCCGGTGGGCGATCAACTGGCCGTCGCAGGCCGCCCGGTTAAATCGTGTGAAGCGGCCGCGGCCGTTGGCGTAGGTGTAGGCCGAGCCGTCCACGTAGTCGGCCCGATGCCCATCGACCAGCGCGCTGAAACCAACCAGGTCCTTCCGTTGCGGATCGGTGGCATACCAGCCGTGCGGCGGCAAAACGACGCTGCTTTCGCCGTCCGCGCCCGGGATCGTCCAGGACTGTTCTCGATGGCCGTTGACCCAGACTTCCATCCCGCCGCTGTAGACCGTTTTGACTTGCGAGCGGCGGAAGGCGCCGGTCGCCACGGCGGTGCTCGTGTCGAGGAGCTTGCCGGCCTCGTCGGCGTAGCGGATCGAGGCGACCGTGTCGCGGGCATACCGGGCGTGAAGCTGCTGGATGCTGAAGTAGCTGCGGATCGATTCCGCCTCGCCCGCCTCGCGGACGAAGAAGCCCGTATGGCCGAAGGCCAGCGTCGCCGCGAGGAACTGGTCGAGCTTTGCCGACCATTCCTCTGAAGTCGTCCGCCGCGCGTCTTCCCGGCCGAAAAACATTCCCGGATTGCCCATGCCGAAATTGCAGCAGAGCGGGTGGAGCTTGCGGAGGTCGAAATCGACCAGCCAGGGGTTTTCCGCCAGCCGGGCCCCCTGGTCCTGCCCGTAGTTGCCGTCGGTCAGGCCGCAGTAGTACCAGTGCTGGTTGCCCTCGCTGTAGACCGGGCCGTTCCACGTCTTCTTCTGGTGGAGCATGATCTGCCCGTAGGCATAGAAGACGTCGGCCGCCCGGCCCGCGCCGGGGACTCGGGCGTCGTAGTCGACGCTCGACCACGGCGTGACGGCGGTGTGCACGTCGCAGTAGGAGGTGTCGAGCTGGAATTTCTCCTGGATGATCGGCGCCAGCCGGGCCTCCAACTCGACCGCCGCAGTCGGCTTGAGCATGTAGCAGCGGGCCCAGGCGGGAATGAATTGGCCCTGGCTGTCGCGTCCCACGCGGTCCGGGTCCCAGTGCTCGTTGACCGGGGCGAAGTCGCGGTAGTTGTTGTAGATTCCGTAGCGGATACCCAAGGCCCGCATCTTCTTGGCGTACTCGGCCTGGCTGGCGTCGCCGCCTTTTCCCGGCGCCGCGCGGGTCCGCAGGGTAAAGCTCTCGCCGCCGTCGCGCCAGCCCACCTCGTGGTCGGTGACGACCATCTCCGTCATGCCGAACCGGGCCACGCGCTGCCAGAACAGGTAGTCGGCCTGGCGGTCCGACGCTCCGTGCGCCCGCCAGAGCCGCGTGCCGGTCACGTCCATCCAGGGCGACTTGGGGTTGGGGATGTTGGGCAGCACCTCCTCGAAGGTCGGGGCAACGGTCAAGAACAGGCGTTCAAAGCAGTCGTTGCGCGCCCCGTCGGTCTTGGGGCGGTAGCGCGTGCCGCCGTGATAGACCGCGCCTTTCTCGCCCGCGTCGTTGATCGCGAAGAACTCCGAGGCGTTCGTGCGGCAATGGTCGAACAGCCCCATCATGAACAGCGGTCCGGCCCCATCGGTCGAGACGAGCACGGCGGGCCGCCGGGCGTCGCAGGTCAAATAGGGGACGGTCACCAGTTGCACCTCGTTGAGCCCCACCGCCCGGCCGGTGCGAACCTCGCCCACCACGCCCCCCGGCGAGGCAAGGTCAATAACCAGCGACTTCTGCCAGAGCCGCAGCTTGAGTGTTCCTTCAGCCGTCTCCGCGCCCCAATGATAACGCCAGCGGCTTGTGACCAGGTCGCCATCCTGGCGGCACTCCACCAGCTCGGCCTTTTCGGGCAAGGCGGCGCCGGCCTGGTCCGCGGCCTGAAACAAAAAGCCCCCATCGACCATCGGTCGGAATCTCCGATCGCCCGGGGCGATCACTTCAATGTCGCCGAGGTCGCCGCGGCTCGGGGTGTAGCGATACGTGAGCCGCCCGTCGCTTCCCTCGTAAGTGAATGCGTACGCCGAGCCGTCGCGGCCGGTCTTCGTGCGGAAATCCGCGACCGCGTTGTCGGGCAGGATCGTCTCCTCGCGCGTGGGAAACGGCAGCCGGCCCGGACCGGTGTGCACTCCCGGCGATTGGCCCTCGAACAGGGCCATTCCCCGCTGCGGCTGCGGCTGAAACCGGAGCGGCTTGAGCTCCTCGCGATAGAAGCACAGGTCGTCGAAAAACAGCTCGCGGTCCTCGCGATTGGAGCCGCCGCCGATTTCGATCGAGTCGAACGTCGCGCCGGGACCGATGAGTTGCTGCTCGCCGGGGGTCAGGCGGCGGTGCATCAAGAACCACTCCTTCCAGCGGACGCGGCCGAGCTCGACGCGGACAGGCGCCCCCGCCGTTCCATCGGCAGCCGGGGCTGATCGCAGCACAACGGTGATCGAAACCTGGGGCGTCGTCGGATCGGAGCTGTAGGCCCAGTTGTTGCCGTAGACCCACAGGCTCACCGAGTCGCCGGGGACCGAAAGTGGGATCGGCGCCGGCGGGCGGAGCGCGAGCTTGGGACCGCCGCCATCGGCGCGGTACGTGAGCTTGCCGACGTAGGATCCCCAGAGTTGCTGCTGGCGCGAGCGGGTTAGCGTCGCCACGGCCTGCTGGCAGGCGACCGTCCAGCCGTCGAGATTCTCGAAGTCGACCAGGGCCGGCAGCGGCGGTTCATTCCGCCCGGCCCAGTCCATTTCATAGGGGCGCTTGCCGACAGGGCCCTCATCGCCCAGGGCAAAACCCCAAAAAACCAGGATCGCGGCCAAACCCGCGGCCAGCAGTGACTTTTGCATCGTTTTGCCTCTTCTTGCAGTCGGGAACCGGTTCCAGTCCGTTTGCCGGCCATTGTATGGACTATTCCAACAGAAATTAAGGGGACGGCACTGTAGACCGCTGGCGAGTACCGCGGGGGAGTGGTCTTCGCGCCACCACCGGCGCGAATCACGCGAACGGAAGGAGCAGGATAGAAGTTATCTCAGCGTGTTTCCTTCGACCACGTTGCTTTCCGGCTCGGCCACCGTGATTCCGCCTTCAACCGTGTTTCCCGTCACCCGGTTTCGGAGGCATTTCTTTCCGAGAGAAATACCCGTTCGTGCGGGCGAGACGATCACGTTGTTCTCGATCAGGTTCTCGACGTTGAGATCCTCCTGCGGGCAACCATGCCACCACCAGACGGTCACGCCGACGCCGCAATGCTCCAGGCGGTTGCCACGAACGAGGCAGTACGATCCATCGTTGATCGTCACGCCGGACTGGCAGCGCCGGACCGTGTTGTGGCTTACTTCACAATGGCGGCAGAAGTGATCCAGGTCGATTGCCTCGTCGTCGATGTCTTCAATCAGGCAGTCCTGCACCTTGCCGCGGACCACGCTGTACATCGCCACCGCGCGGCCGTAGCAGTTGCGAATGCGGCAGTTCAGGAGCTCGACGCCCTCGATCGGCGGAGCAGTCGGCCCGTCTTCATACGACCACACGCCATGCGCCAACAGGGCGCAGCGATCGCAATGGCCGGGCATGGGAATCTGCCGGTTTCTTCCCCCGTCGAGCGTCAGGTCTTGCAGCCGAACGTTCCTGGTCGATCCACCGACAAAGAACAAGTTGCTCCGGTAGCCGACGCGGCTTTTCGCGGGGATCGGATGGGGAAGCTGCTGGGACAAGATCAGTTTTCCCTGTTCGATCTCGCGTATTTCGACGCTGTACTTTGCCGCGCCCCCGACGGGAAAGGTCTCCATTCCCACCGGCGGGAAGATTTCGATGCACGTGTCCGCGGCCAATTCCGCGGCATCGTCGACCACGATGAAGTCCTGGCCCTGCTTGGCCGGCGACTGCATGACCCGCGGCGAGGCCAGCCTCAGAACGGTCTGCGGCGTCCCCCGGATGGTGATTCCGTCGGCAAGCCGGATCTCGCGGCGGACCAGGTACTCTCCGGGGCCGACCTGGATCGTCCCTCCTCCGGCTTTGCGGGCCTTGGCGATCGCCGCTGCGATCGGCCTTTCGTCGGTTCCGGTGAAATCGCCCTCGCCGGCCTGGACAACGACGATCAGCGGCCCCGAATCCGCATCGGCCGCCACCGCGCCCCGGCTTGCCCGGCCAACGCAGATCAAGCTCGCGACCCCCAAGATAACAGCCGTCGCGGTCCGCATGTCCGCCTCCTGAAAAGACAGTCTTGCTGCCACCTGCTGAGAACGCTCAGTTTGGCTGCCACGCTGAGCCAATGTCAAGATATCGCACCAAGTTACTAGCATGTTGTTCTGTGGGTTTCCAGGCGCACTTGATCGTCCGGCCAATGCCAGGGATGCCTATCTTCCCAACCTGTAAAATTGCTGGGAACCAACCCTTGTCTCGCCTGTGAGGGTCGCCTTCGCCCCGCGGGGTCGTTCCGAAGAGGGCAAGTTGAAGCGGGTGGACCGTTGGCTGTACAATCAAGCGTATCTTGAATAATCCTGGGGTGCGACGGTGACGAACCCGACATCACGGAGAGTGGTCCATGAAGGAGTTCCGCAGTGCCTGCCTCGCCGGTGTGCTCGCCGCGTTCGGCCTTGCTCGCCCCGCTATCGCGGCCGAGCGGCCCAGCGTGGTGCTGGTGATCACCGACGACCAGGGCTACGGCGATCTGGCCGCGCATGGCAACCCGATGATCAAGACTCCGAATCTCGACAAGATGTACGAGCAGAGCGTGCGGCTGGCGGATTTTCACGTGGACCCCACCTGCGCCCCGACGCGCGCGGCGCTGATCACCGGTCGCTACTCCGCCCGGGTTGGCGTCTGGCACACGATCATGGGCCGCTCGATCCTCCGCGGCGACGAAGTCACAATGGCCGACGTATTCAAGAAGGCCGGCTACCGAACCGGCATGTTCGGCAAATGGCACCTGGGCGACAACTATCCCTACCGGCCGCGGGACCGGGGCTTCGACGAGGTGCTCTGCCACGGCGGCGGCGGTGTTGGCCAGGCGCCGGACTACTGGGGCAACGATTACTTCGACGACACCTACTTCCACAACGGCAAGCCCGAGAAACAGTCGGGCTACTGCACCGACGTCTGGTTCGACGCGGCGATCGAATTCATCCGGTCGAGCCAAGACCGCCCCTTCTTCTGCTACCTGGCCACCAACGCGCCACACGGGCCGTACCTGGTCGACCCCAAGTACTCCGAGCCTTACAAGGCCCGGGGAGTGCCCAGCCCGATGGCCGAGTTTTACGGGATGATCAGCAACATCGATGAAAACATCTCGCGACTCACCAGAACGCTCGCCGATTTGAACCGGATCGACAACACGATTTTTATCTTCATGACCGACAATGGCACGGCGGCGGGCGTCGCGGGCGGCAAGTCGAAGCCCGGCGGCTGGAGAGGATTCAACGCCGCGATGCGCGGCCAGAAAGGCTCCCAGTACGACGGCGGGCACCGCGTGCCGTGCTTCGTCCACTGGCCCGCCGGTGGAATGGCCGCCGGGCGCGACGTCAGCCAATTGACCGCCCACGTCGACCTCCTGCCAACGTTGATCGAACTTTGTGGCCTCGAAACGGCCGCGGGCGTCTCCTTCGACGGAACGAGCATCGCTCGGCTGCTCAAGGGAGAGCCGGCCGCTTGGCCGGACCGGACGCTGTTCGTGGCGGTCAATCGGCTCGACCATCCCGAGCCCTGGCGGCGGACCGCCGTGATGACCGAACGCTGGCGGCTGGTCGACGGCAAGGAGCTTTACGACATCACGGCCGATCCTGGCCAAATGGCGGACATTTCCACCCGGCAGCCGGAGGTCGTTGCCAGGCTTCGCAACCAGTACGAGGGCCACTGGAAAGACATTTCCAGCCGGTTTGACCAGTACGTGCGGCTGGTCGTGGGCGCGGAAGAGGAGAATCCGGCGACCATCTCCAGCCACGACTGGCACGCGGAGAATGTGCCCTGGAACCACCGGCAGATCGAGCAGATGCCCGAGTGGAACGGTGTCTGGCAGATCGAAGCGGCTGCGGCGGGACGATACCGCTTCGCCCTCATGCACCGGCCGCCGGAGGCGAAAGTTCCGCTGCGGGCGGTGAGCGCCAGGTTGAAGGTTGGCGGCTTCGACGAGGTTAAACCGGTCGCCCAGGGGGCGACGGAGGCGGTCTTTGAAGTGGACCTGCCGGTGGGTCCGGCCTCGATGCAGACCTGGCTCGTCGAAGCGGGCGGCGCCGAGCGCGGCGCGTTTTACGTTCGGGTCGAGCGGTTGCCCCCTCGACGCAAGTGAACAGGCACGTGGGACGGGGCGGTTGCTTTGGCCGCAGGCGGCCGAAGACGCCGACCGCTTCTCATCTCAACGCGCCGATCAACAAGGAGACTTCCTCGTGATTCCACGAAAACCGATCCCCCGCCGCGATTTCTTCCGGTCGGCCTCGGCCGCGGTCGCCGCCACGGTGGGAAGCACCGCCTGGGGCCGCGAGAAAACCGCGCCCGGCTACCTGGCCGGCTGCGAGATGCTCTACGGGGAAGACCCCCGCGCGGCGGCGCTGAAGTGGTTTGCGGGCGCTCGTTTCGGCCTCTCGATGCACTATGGGCTCTACAGCCTGCTGGGCCGGGACGAGTGGGTTATGTATGACGAGAAGATTCCCGTGGCCGAATACGCGCGGCTCAAGAACGAGTTCACCGCGGAGAAATTCGACGCGGATTTCGTCACCGACCTGGCGCTTGAGGCCCAAGCTCGCTATGTCAACCTGACCGCCCGGCATCACGATGGGTTTTGCCTGTTCGACACGAAGACGTCCAAGTTCAGCAGCGTCGAGAGCCCGGCCCGCCGCGACCTGGTGGGCGAACTGGCCGGCGCGTGCCAGCAGAAGGGGCTCGGCCTGTTCTTGTCGTTTTCCTACGCCGCCAATTGGCGACACCCCTACGCTTATCCACGGTCGATGGGAGCGATCAGCAGGCCGGACTACCCCCAACCGGACCCGAACTACAAGTACAAGAAGCCGGAGGACTTCGCCCGCTATATCGAGGATGCCCACGAGCAGATTCGCGAGCTGCTCGGCAATTACGGGCCGGTGGCCGGGCTCCGCTTCGAACCGATCATGGCATATTACGCCCAGCCCGACCTGTTCCCGATCCACGAGACCTACGCGATGGTCCGGCGGCTTCAGCCGCAGGCGTTGATCTCGTTCAAGCAGGGCGCCACCGGCACGGAAGACTTCGCCGTGCCGGATTTGTCAGGGGACGGGCTCGCCGAGCGGGTCAGGAAGGCCCGTTTCCGGCCCAAGTCGGTGACACTCGCCACCCAGTCGTGGGAGGCGAACAAGACGAAGCACAACGAGATTTGCGATTCGATGCAGCCGCAGGTCAGGGGCTGCCGCAAGGACGACGAGACGAGGCACGACACGCGCGACGACGTGCTCGGCAAACTGGCCGGCGCGGCCGGGCGGAATTGCAGCCTGCTGCTCAATACGGACCCGCTCGCCGACGGCTCGATTCACCCGGCCCACGCCGCCACGCTCCGCGAGGTCGGCAAGCAGATCCGCGCCAACGGCTGGCCGCGAGCGCGGGAAATGACGAATGTCGAGAGTCAAATGTCGAACGAATGACGAATGTCTAATGACACAGGAATGAACCCATGGGACGCATTGCACTCGGTCTTGCGCTGGCTGTTGTGTTTTCCACTCGATGCTGGGCCGCCGGCGAGGAAGTCGAAATCACGCCGGATGTCGTTTACGGGCATAAGGACGGCATGGCCCTGACTTACGACGTCTTCCGCCCAAAGGAGAATGCCAGCGGTTTGGGCGTTCTCTTCATGGTCAGCGGGGGGTGGTATTCCCGCTGGTCGCCGCCCGAGTCAAGGCAGGCTTTCTTCAAGCCGATGCTCGATCGCGGGTTCACGGTGCTGGCCGTGCGCCATGGCTCGGCGCCGCGCTACAAGGTGCCGGAAGCCGTGGCCGACGTTCGCCTGGCGGTTCGCCACATCAGGCTCCACGCCGCCGACTACCGGATCGACCCCGAGCGGCTCGGCGTGTATGGAATGAGTGCCGGCGGCCACCTCTCGCTGGTGCTTGCCACCACCGCGGACGCCGGCGACTCCGCGGCCAAAGATGAAGTTCTCCGCCAAAGCAGCCGGGTTGCGGCCGCCGTGGCCTATTACCCCCCGAGCGACCTCCGTGCGTGGGTGACCGGCGAGAATCCGAAGATGCGGACGGACTACCCGGCCCTCCAATTCGAATCCAACCTGGCGGACGATGTCTCGCCCCTCCTGCACGTCACCCAGGACGATGCGCCGACGCTGCTGATCCACGGCGACAAGGACCTGCTTGTGCCCATCGAACACAGCCTCAATCAGCGCGCCGCGATGGAAAAGGCCGGAGTGCCCTGCGAATTGATCACCATCGAAGGCGCCGCGCACGGATTCAAGGGAGAGGACGCCCAGCGAGCGCTCAAGGCCCAGGTCGCGTGGTTCGAGAAGTATCTGGGCGCTGGCCGTCGCGTGGTCGGAAAGGACCAATAGCGCGCGGCGCGGCGGGAATAATCACGAATGACGAATGTCGAAAGTCAAATGTCGAAAGAAGGACGAAAGACGAAGGTTCAAGGTTCAAGGTCCAAGGTCCAAGGTTCAATGGCCAATGAGCAGTGACCAACGGCGACATGCCTTGCTGCCAGGCTCCAGTTTGGGAACATGGATGGTTCCGCCTGGCCAATGACCAGCCGGGCGGGCGGCGTCAAAAGGGCACGCCAAGCGCGCGGCAGAGGAACCGCATCAGCGGCCGCGATGCGGCGAAGCGGGCAGCGACGGCGTCGAGGAAATCGTCGCTGAGCACGTCGTCTTCCGCCAGGTCGGCCAGCCCGATGAAATCGGTCCGCTTGATGTCCCCGATCCAGGGATGATCCGCGGGAAAATCGCGGGGCGCCCGCTTCAAGGCGTCGCCGACCAGGTCGAAGTGTTGCCGGAATCGCTTGTCGTTCTTCGCCCGCCGCCAGCGGTCCGGTTCATCGACGATCGCCTGGCGGATCAGCGCGAGCGCGTCGCGCTCCGGCCGCCAGACGCCCGCGGCGAGGAAACATTCGTCGGTCGCGATATGCACGTAGAAGCCGGGGGCGTGCACGTCGCGGCCGAACTGGTGGCGGAACTGGATGCCGACGTTCGTTTTGTAAGGCTGCTGGTTGCCGGCGAACCGCGTGTCGCGATAAACCCGCATCAGCGACCCGCCGACCCGCCGATCGCTGGCGACAAAGAATGGCGAAATCTTCTGTAGCCGGGGCGCGAAAGCGCGAATGAACGCCAGGCTGGGCTCCAGCACCTGGCTCTCGTAGCGCCGCTTGTTTTCCAGGAACCACGGCCGGTTGTTGTTGTCGGTTAGTTCTTCGAGGAATTGGAAGATCGTCGGCTCGAATCGCAGGAACTCCACGGCGAGTCTCCTCTGGCGGGGCGGAATGACGATACCACTATACTGCCTTTGGCCGGGTCGTACAGGTCGCAGGTCACGCGCTGCACGCCACCGGTCACGGGCGATTCACCGCGCGGGCCTGTCCCGCGCTTGCTCCGCCATCCGCTCCTGCCCCACCAGGGACCGCCGGCGGCGCGGGCTTGCCCCTCGCATGGGTTCTTTTCCGGCAAAACTCCGGGGGACTGGGAAAGGGGTGGGACGTTCGGGTATGGTGAGTACTGCCGCCTGCTGAAGCCTTCGACGCTTCCTTGCCTGAAAGGACCGAAAACATGCCCGGCGCCCCCACACTCGAAATACAACGGCCGAGCCAGACGAAGATCGTCGCCACGATCGGACCGGCAAGCGACGGGGAAGAGAAGCTCGCGGAGCTGATCCGCGCGGGGGTCGACGTTTTCCGGATCAACGCGGCTCACGGGAATCGGTCCGAGCACGAACGCCGGTTAGCGGCTTGCCGGGCGGCCTCCGAGGCCGTCGGCTGGCCGGTCGCCGTGCTGGTCGACCTGGCCGGCCCCAAGATGCGGCTCGGTGAGCTCGCCGGTGGCCAGTTGGATTTCGCGGCCGGCGACCGTCTCCGTTTCGTCCGCGGCGACCAGCTCGGCAAGCCGGGGGAGCTGACCACAACGTACGAGCCGCTGATCGATGAACTCGCCGCCGGTGACCGGATCATGCTGGCCGACGGGACGGTGAGCCTCGTCGTCGAGCAGGTGGGGGCGGACGAGGCGGTCTGCCGCGTGGTCCAGCCGGGCACGGTCCGCAGCCGCCAGGGCGTGAATCTGCCGGGCGTCAAGCTCAGCGCGCCGGCCCTGGGCGAGGCCGACCGCGACAACGCCCGCTGGGCCGCCCGCGGCGGTGTCGATTTTCTCGGCCTGAGCTTTGTTCGCGGCCCCGACGAGGTCCACCAGTTGAAGGCCCTGATCGAAGCCGAGGGCGCGCAGACGCAGGTCATCGCCAAGATCGAGAAACCCGAGGCGCTCGACCGACTCGATGAGATTGTCGAAGCGGCCGACGGGATCATGGTCGCGCGCGGCGACCTGGGCGTCGAGGTCGACATCGCTCAAATGGCCGTTGCCCAGAAGCGGATCGTCGCCCTCTGCAACCAGCGGCGCAAGCCGGTGATCATCGCCACCCAGATGCTCGACAGCATGACGCACGCGAGGATTCCCACCCGAGCCGAAGCCACCGACGTGGCCAATGCGATTCTCGACGGGGCCGATGCCTGCATGTTGTCGGGTGAAACGGCGATCGGCGAGCATCCGGTGGAAGTCGTCAAGATGATGAACCGGATTGCCGTCGCCACCGAGCCGATCTACCGCGACCGGAGGCCGGACCGCGAGCCCGATCTTGCCGCCAGCCCGGTCGACGCGATTACGGAGGCGACCGTCTACTCGGCCGGCCGCATCGCCGCGCGACTCGGCGCCAAGCTGGTCATCGTTGCCAGCAGCAAGGGGGAAACCGCCCGTGCGCTTTCGAAGAATCGCAGCTTTGTGCCGACCGTCGGCGTGAGCGATTCGGAGGCGACGCTCAGGCGGATGTGTCTCTACTGGGGGGTGTTTCCCGTCCGCAATGCGCCCACCGGCGACGCCACCGGCCTGCTCAAATACGTGATTTCCCGAACGCAGGAGATCAGCCGGGTCGGCAAGGGCGACCGGGTCGTCCTCGTCACCGGCACGCGACTGCTTGACAAGGGCCACAACGTGATCGTGGTCCACGAAGTGGAGTGAGTAAGGGGCAATCGCCACGTCCCAAAGGGCAATCTGAGGCGCGCCTGAATCTGCCCATTTGGACACTGGAATCGGAACCCTGAACCTTTTCGAGCCCAATCCGCGCCCAGAGTCCCGAATCACCAGGCGACTGTTGGGCCACCGACTTTTTTCCCTTGGGGTGTTGCGTATTTCTGGAAAGCTTGGTAATTTCGGTTGCTACGATAGTTTCAGTTGATTACAGAAGGTGCGCAACCGAATCACCTGCTACTGGCCCCCTTTGGGTGGAAATTTCCGCCGGATTCCCCGCTGCCAGTGCGTGAACAGTGAAAACCCGGCGATTCGAAAAATCGACAC